>CAYQTV010000036.1:0-8214 GCA_964420525.1 uncultured Nitrososphaerales archaeon
GGGAGCGAGCATACTGACTAAGAAAGTACCCTTTCGGTTCAAATATGTACTGATATGTACGTTAAGGAATAATTATTTCTATCCCCGCTTCCTTTGCTAGCTTTATTACCTCCTCCTTAACCTCTTCGGCTACGATAATTCCCTCTCTATTAACGTCGTATAGCTTTACACAGAATTCGAAGAGCTTTAACTCATCTACCTCTAGCAACACATCGACCAAAGCCCTTCTATGTTTATTAATTACTTCGAAATCGAAAGAATGTTTAACGCCGGATTCGCCCTCAACTACGACGTTTTCCTTTAGATCAAAGCCCTTCGACTTTAGACATCTAATTACTTTTTGCTTATCCATTCTTCCTAATTTCAACTCTACGAACAGGGCATTATTAAATTTACTTAACATAAATATGTGAAAAACGTCTAGTTTTGTTTGAAGTTCGTACTTAAAAAGCGTGATCTAGAGGAAGTTAATTCGTAAATTGAAAATCAAGAAGTTGAGGAAAGGAGTCAGCATTTCGTGGGCTCATCATTAAATCAGCTCTGCTATCGCTCATCACGTCAAGGATAATTAAGTAATAAGCGCTATAAAAGTATGTCACGTAAACATATTATAAATACAATGTTTAATGTAATATTTAGTTATTAAATACTACTGTTACGATAGCTCAAAGGTGGGTTACCGTTTAGCCTCGTAACACCCCTCGGTTAATTCCTCCAGCTCTCCCCTCCTATAAGCCTCGATAGCTTTCCTTACGGTATTAACATTGGCTTTTAAGACGGCAACGCCGGCGTTCTGGAATAGACTTAAGCCTTTAGGACCCATGCTGTAGGTTATAATTACATTTGGGTTAAATCTTAAAATTAAGCTCGCTGAACGGCCGGCTCCTCCAAAATGTTCCCCGGTATTTGGAATAAGCTCTTGGTTCACGATCTCCCCTTTTTCATTTAAATCGATAATAGCGAAGTACGGAGCTCTGCCAAAATGAGGAGAGATCTGAGCATTCAAGCCCTCTTCGTTAAGCACGGGAATTACTATTCTAATAGGCTTAGAGCTCTTCTTAGCCTTTTCTATCCAATTAAGTAGCTTTTTCCTTAAAATTGCTTCCTCCTCCCTATCCAATTCCTTTTCCATTATATTTACCTGTAAATTTAAGCTTAACTAAGGCTTTTTTATGTAGCGGAAAATTTTAAAGTTACAAAGAGAGTCCGCGATGGAAAAGGTTGTGAGGAATCGTACGATCTTGATCTCAAATAGATTAGAGGAGCGGAGCAGTATGCCTCAAGGGTAATATATGATGGAACGCAATATCGCTACTAAATCCCCAAAGTCATCCCTAGGCTAGATGAATACTTATCATAGCGTTACGCTTTCTCATTTATGGATCGTTGTAGCTTAGAGTAAAGTTTAAAGCGATATCATGTTTTCAACTACTTCATGTCCCTTTAAGCACGTGTACCATACGTCCATAATTCTATTCTTTTTATAGACTACCTTGAGAAAGGTAAAGGAGTTCTTAACTTGGAGGATGGCGTAGCCGACGTATAGAGGTCCTTCGAGCTGATCGTACTCTCCGTAAATCATCTCGGCGTTAATCGGTAAATCTATTCTAAGCCTGCCTTTTTCCAATATGAGCTCAGCTGAATCCTTTTCGAGGGGGATTTCGCATTTATGGTTCAAATTTACGACCTAGGCTTGCTCCGTTTTAAACCTCTTTAAGTTTATCGAATTTCGAAGAATGTTACTCTAACGCCTTCTCAACTCTAAGCTTTTCCCCTTCCTTAACTTTCCTCAATACTTTAACGTCTCCAATTACCTTGCCGAATACGTTTACCGGGCTATAAGCTCTAGGCTTATCGCTTGTACTTGCCGGAGTTCTACCGAAGAATATACACATACAATGTTCCGGAGGCCAGTAAGCCACATCTCCAACTTCAACATCTACTTGAGAGTTTTCGAGCTCTAGAGTTACCGGGATTTCGAAATACACCTCATCTCCCCAAAGCTCAGCTTCAGATTCAAAGGGTAAAGCGTTCCATATTGCGTTAGCTGTCTTAGGGTTTCTATCCTCTAGGATTTTGATTAGCAAAATGCCTGCGGATTCGGTAATTAACTTGATCTTCCTCTCTGACTTCATGTTTAGCGGTTAAAACGTTAATTCCGTTTTAAACCTTTAACTCTATAATAGGTCTACATCCCATTTAGATATCCTAGATTTGAAAATCGAGGCTAGCTTAAGGGAAACGCTAGAGCCTAGGAAGCTTAGCACACGCCTCAACCTCAAGCCCTTCTTTATGGGTTTGCCCAATCTTTCCTTCCATCTTATATCATAGCTATTCCTAAGGAAATCAGAACTGAAATCCTCTACCTCTAACGCACTTATACATGCGGAGGATGCAAACGTAGCTCCAATTAAGCCGTAAACTATCCCTCCTCCTGAAAAAGGTTTGACTTGACATGCAGCGCTCCCTACCAGTAATAGGTTATCCGAAACGGTATCGTTCATCAACCCGTACCTAATCGTTCCGTAAACATCTGGCTTTTCAACCCTTCCTATCCTTTCCTTAAGGAACCTTTCGAAATACGTTTTACATTTGCTCTTGCTCGCCAACCCTATTCTAGCCCATCTTTCATTTAGAGGACCTACCCATCCGAAGAAATCTGGAGATGCGTTAAACCAAAGCTCTACGACATCGGGCTCAAATTCCCCTTTAACCGTAGCCTGCATGCCGATCAATAGGTTATCCGGCTGATCTAAGTTAGCTGATCTAGCGACTTGGGAGGTAGAACCATCTGCTCCTATTAAGATCTTAGCTTGGAGTACCTCTCTATTCGTTTTAACCTTTAAGAAGCCATCTCTTCTGTAGCCTTCGAACTTAGTTAACGTTCTCACATCAGCTCCAGCTTCTATAGCCCTTTTTGAAAGCTCGACATCTAGCTTAGCTCGATCAATTACGAATACGGGCTTATCGGACTTCAGCTCTAAATCCGATGGATAAAACCTAGCTCGATTTACTACGTTTAAAATGACGTCTTCAGGTAAATCAGGAACAAGCTCCTTCAACCTCCAGGAAACTAAGCCGGTACATCTAACGGGCTTGCCGATTGAAGGATCCTCCTCTATCACTACGACCTTAAAACCCTCTCTCGCTATCTTCTTCGCGGTAAAGCACCCAATAGGTCCTCCTCCTACGACGGCTACGTCGTACATCTACGTAGCGATGCTTTTCCCATTTAATTTAAGCTTTAATGAAACGTTAAGAGAGCTAGCTCTAATGAGGAGATTATCGTGAGCTCAGCGCCGTTCCTCTATTACCCTTTTAATTTGATCCCATACTTCTTCGATTTCCCTATTTCCATCGATATCCACGAGCAAGCCTTTCTCTTCGTAATATTTTATAATAGGCTCGGTTTGCTTACGATATACGCTTAGCCTATTCCTAATTACCTCCTCTCTATCGTCCTCCCTTTGATATAGCTCTCCTCCGCACTTATCGCATACCCCTTCCTTTTTAGGAGGATTGGTTATCAAGTGGTATATAGCTCCACACCTCTTACAAACCCTCCTATTGGATAGCCTCTTCACGACGTTATCCTCCGAAACCGAGATGTTCAAAACGATATCGATTTTACGATTCATTTCAGCAAGCATTTCATCTAAGGCTTTCGCTTGATTTAAGGTCCTAGGATATCCATCTAGGATGAATCCATTTGAGCAATCCGGCTCCGAAATCCTCTCCTTTACGATCCCGTTCACTATTTCATCTGGAACGAGCTCTCCCCTCTCCATGTACTCCTTAGCCTTCCTACCTAGCTCGGTCCCCTTCTTAACGGCTTCGCGGAAGATATCCCCGGTAGCTATATGAGGTATGGAGAACGTTTCGGAAATTTTAGAAGCTTGCGTGCCCTTGCCTGCTCCCGGAGGGCCTAGTAGAACGATAATCATCTTCATGGAGAAGAAGTTCGTACTATAAATATTTTAGCTAACAGAGAGTTCGTGAGCTTACCTAGTATGAGGCCATAACCCCTAATAGCGAGCTTTTTAGTAAGCTCAAAATAAAAACTGCATATGACAGAAACGTAAAAACTTATAAATTTTTAATATAAGGTTATTCTCCGTGATAAAAAAGAAGCTTTTAGCTTGGCTTAAGCTTTCGAGAGTTCCCTTCTTGATTCCGGGGCTTGCCCCCTTTCTCGCCGGAGTTGTATACGGCCTTTCCAAAGGCTTCAATTTAGATATAATGCTGTTTACAATAGCCATTTCCGGCTTAACGCTAATATTGCTCGCAACTTATTATTCAAACGAATACTTCGATTACGAGGGAGACCTAATAAATAGAGGCTTTAATAGATTTTCAGGAGGCAGTAGAGTTTTGCCGTCCTCGCTTTTGCCGAGAAGATACGCGCTTTACGCTTTATCCTCCTCCCTCTTTACATTTATAGCATTATCGTTAACTCTATACCTATTAGATTACTTCAAATCGTTTCCCCTCTTATTCCTTTTCGCCGTTGTAGGGATCTTCGTGGGCTTATCTTATTCAACTCCTCCAATTAAGCTCGCTTACAGAGGGATTGGGGAAACCGTTATAGGTTTCTGCTACGGGTGGTTAACCTTCAATAGTGGATACTACATTGTAAGCGGTAGGATAGAGCTTGCTACGACCATTCTATCTTTACCCATCGCGTTTAGCATCTTCTCAGTCATACTGATAAACGAGTTTCCAGACCTTGAAGCCGATAAAGCCGTAGGAAAGAAAAACCTCGTAGTACGCTTAGGGTTGAGAAGAGCCTCTAAGCTTTACATTTTCGCTATTCTAGCTTCTTACCTTTCAGCTTTAACGTGCGTAGCTTTCGGAGGACCGAAATCGCTGTTGCTAACGTCTTTGCCAATACTTATCTTAGTCATCGCTCTCGTATACAAGATGATAAAGGAGGAGTATAGAGCTCCGAAGGAGCTCGAAAAGATCTGCGCTCTTACCATAGTCCTCAACGCTCTATATTCACTATCGATAATAGCGTCATCGATGATGCAGAGTTGAAGAAGGTAAAGCCGTTTTATAGGCCACTAACCTTACCGATGAAACAGATCTTAATGGCCTTAGCCATTAAAGGGTTAACTGGTTGGAAGGGTCTCGGCTATTGGGCGAGAGGAGCCGGAAAGGTCTTCAGGATGGCGTCTGGAGCTGTAGGGATAGGCTGCTTCGGATATCCCATCCATCCAGTCTACGAAATTACATCTAAGTGCAATTTGAAATGCATACATTGTCATGCGAGAGGAGGAGAAGGATCCGATGAGCTATGTACGGAAGAGGCGAAAAGGGTGATAGATAACTTAGCGGACGTAAAGGACTTCAGGATGCTCGTCTTTACCGGTGGAGAGCCTTTCGCTAGAAAGGATATATTCGAGCTTATAAGACATGCTAGAGATTTGGGTTTTGAAATAGTAATAGCTACTAACGCTACCCTTATAACTAAAGAGGTTGCGAACAGATTGAGGAGAGAGGAGGTCGTAGGTATAGCTGCAAGTATAGATTCCGTACATCCTGAGAAACACGATTGGTTTAGAGGAGTAAGGGGAGCTTATGAGGCCGCAATTAAAGGCATAGAGAACTCTAAGAATGAAGATCTCTACATTCAAATAAATATAACCGTATCCAAGATGAACTTAAAGGAGCTGCCCGATCTACTTAAGTTAGCGGATAAGTTAGGAGCTTACGTCGTACTCCTCTACCAGCTTATACCGTTTGGAAGAGGAGAGGGTTTGCCTGAATTAGCATTAAGTCCTGAAGAGTTTCGAGAGGTTATCGAGGTAACTAAAAAGGTGCAAAGTGAGATAAAGCCTGTAGTAGCCCCAGTCGGCTTACCGCAGTATTGGGCGTATCTGATCTCTAAAAGCAAGATAATAGGTAAGCTTGCGAAAAGATTAGTAGCTGGCTGCATTGCTGGGAAGGGGATGTTCTACGTGAAGCCAAACGGCGACGTTTGGTCTTGTTGTTTCCTTCCGGTAAAGTTGGGAAATTTGGTAAAGGATTCAGCAAGGGATATTTGGTACAACAACGAGCTACTAGATAAGCTTAGAAGTAGGAGAGAGCTAAGGGGAATTTGCGACAATTGTGAACTCAAGGATTTTTGTGGAGGATGTAGATCGAGAGCATATGCTTATTATAAAGATCCGCTAGCGGAAGATCCCCTTTGCCCCATTAAAGACTACGTAAAAAAGATTTGATGAGGGTTTGCCGTTAGAAGCTGCGCTTTACTTCCGGGAGCTACATGGCTAACAATAACGTTCCTTACATGTCTATACCTAGTTCCATTAACCGTATCGATGATAACATCTTATTTTTTCAAATACATTTATATATTGCTCTTTAAGAAGACGAACCGAGTTGTACGAGTTTGAGTACTGGAATCGATTAAAAGGTCTATCCTTCACACATAAAGATTGTCTCTTCTTTAAGGATGGCTTTTGTACGTTAAATAACGTTGCAGTAAAGCCTAACGATATAGCTTGTCCAAGCTTTATCCCTAAAGAGCTTTATCAACGGGCTTATCAATCTCCCTACTGGCTTAGCTATCCTCCCTGGATAGTTTACTATCCAGCGTTATATTACTTTACGTATCCTTGGAGCTTTTGGTGGTCCTTCCCTCCGTTTATCGTTCCAGTATATCCTTTCCCTCCTCCCTTCACATCCCCCGAAGAGGAGCTATATGCGTTAGAGGCTTATAGGGAGGAGCTAGAAGCCGAGATCGAGCTACTAAATAGGAGAATTGAAGAGTTGAGAAGGGTAGTTAAAGGCTTTTACCCTTAAAAAAATAGAGGAGTTTAGGTTAACCCTTCGATAAAGCTACTCCCGAGGTTAGATCCAGTATCGCTCCGCTATACCCCCAGATGAATCCGCTTATGCCGAAGGTTTCTGAGAACTCCTCGTTCATAATTAAGATATTGTGGCAGAAGAGCCTTACCTCGTCTCCTACGTTAAACTCGCTTGATACGTCTTCCCATTTTACCCTCTCTCCCGCTTTAATCCACTCTCCTCTCACGCTAGCTAATAGCTTGTGTCCATTCCTCTCCAATACCATGTAGTTTCCTCCCTTTTCTACGAGCTCTCCTCTTACGCTCATGTACATGCCCGTATGACGGTAACCCTTAGCGCATACCTTTAACAGGATAGGCCTGAACAGGGTCGTTCCGTCTTGCCTTATTCCGAGAACGATGTTAACGGATTCGTTGCCTCTTTCTATTGTGCTTACGAGTACGATGGCTTCTCCCTCTCTCACGTAACGGCTAGCGTTTGCCCACCTCCTAAATACGAGCCTATCGTCTATAACGATCCACCTTCCCTTAGCTAATAGCTCGAGGCTCGATCCGTCCTCGGTAGTAACGATTATCGAGGTATCGCTCACGGATACTATCTCAACTTCTAGCTTATCGATTTCTAAGTTCTTCGCTTCGTTCAATAGAACGTTAGGCGTAACCGTCCTAGCTTCAGATATATGAACGTAGGTAGCTCCTACGATCGTTAAAACGACGATGGCTAGGAGCGTCGCCGTTAACCCGATCTTCGATTTCCCGCTCATATCGTTAAGTACTCCGTTTACGAGCTTGATAAGGAACTCCGTGAAGAAATCGTTCCTCCTTACCGGAACGCTGGCGAAGGCTTTAAAAGAAGTTTTACGGACTGATCTACAATTAAAACTTTAAAAGAGAAAAATGAAGTAAACGTTCTAAGAGCTTGAAGAGAACCGCGGATTGGTTAGAGCAGGCGAAGGGGGAGCTGAAAGCAGCTAAAGATCTATACGCTACTCTTAACTACGCATGGTGTTGTTTTACTTGTCAACAGGCCGCTGAGAAAGCCCTAAAGGCGATCTTAGAACATCTAGGCTCTCCTACTATTGGCCACAATTTACTAGCTTTATTAAATGAAGTTTCGAAGCTTACCGAAGTACCGGATAGGGTGAGGAGGGCTTGTACGATACTGAATCGCTACTATATCCCCACTAGGTATCCAAACGCCTTTCCAAGCGGCGCTCCCATACATATGTTCGATAAGAGGGATGCTGAAGAGGCCCTCAGCTATGCTGAGGAGGTGTTGAAGTTTGCTAGAGAAGTTACGGGAATTGCCTAGGTATAGCTCGCTAGAGAAGTACGTAAAGAGGTTAATGGAGGGTAAAGGGGATAAGGTGGTATCCGTCGTCCTCTTCGGATCTATGGCTAA
>CAYQTV010000037.1:0-2147 GCA_964420525.1 uncultured Nitrososphaerales archaeon
AATTTACAGAGGTGAACCAATAGCTGTTGTTACTACCTTAAGGAAAAAGAAGGCATTCGAAATACTAAAGCTCCTCCTTCAAGCTAAGGGTAATACATTAAAGGCGAGTTCGTTTGACGAAAGAGGGAACGTATCTTTCGGCATTAAGGAACATATCGATATACCCGGTATGAAATACGATCCTGAAATAGGGATATTTGGTATGGATGTCTGTGTACAACTGGAAAGATCTGGGTATAGAGTTGCTAGAAGGAAGAGGGCTAGATCAAAAGTAGGTAAAAACCACCTTGTAACTAAGGAGGAAGCAATAAATTTCTTTAGGAATGTGTTAGGGGTGGAGGTGAAGTAGGCTTGGTTAAGCTTAGGAGTGGAAAACCGAGATGGTACGGTAAGGGAGCTAGGGCCTGTAAGAGATGCGGACAATATGGCCCCATTATCCAAAAGTATGGACTAATGTTATGTAGGCATTGTTTTAGGGAAGTCGCCCAAAAGCTCGGCTTTAGGAAATACGAATAGAGGTGATGAGTATTGCCCGCTCAAAACGTCCTTGCTAATTTATTCGCAACAATTCAAAATAACGAAATGAGGAATAAGAAGGAATGCCTTATAGTACCCGCTTCAAAGCTCGCTATGGAGGTTCTTAAAGTGATGCAGAGACATAAGTACATTGGAGAGTTTGAGTATATAGATGATGGAATTGCGGGAAAGCTTAGAGTACAACTACTCGGTAGAATAAACAAATGTGGCGTCATATCACCGAGATTTCCCGTAAAGAAAAACGAATTTAGTAAGTGGGAAAGTAAGTATCTTCCGGCAGTAGGAGTAGGAATTTTAATTGTTTCAACAAATCAGGGTGTAATGAGCCATTACGAGGCTATAAAGAGAGGAATAGGGGGACGCTTATTAGGATACGTTTACTAGGTGGTTTACTTTGAAAAAGGAAATAAAACCTGTAGTCCTTGAAATCCCACAGGGAGTGTCAGCTGAGATAAAGGAGGGGGTAGTATACGTTAGAGGACCAAAGGGGGAATGCAAGAAGGACTTTAACCGGATAAGAGTAGATATAAAAGTAGAGGACAACAAGGTGATAATACGTCCTATTGGCAAAAAGAGAAGCGATTACGCAATTCTCAACGCTGCCAAAAAACATATACTAAACCTCTTTAAAGGCGTTCAACGGGGCTTTGTGTACAAACTCAAAATAGTTTACTCTCACTTTCCTATAAATGTAAGAGTGAAGGGGAGAATGGTTTATATCGAGAACTTCTATGGAGAGAAGGAACCTAGAAAGGCAAAGATAGTAGGCGATCTTACAAAGGTTAGGGTTGAAGGAGATGATGTAATAGTGGAGGGTCCATGTTTGGAGGAGGTGTCTCAAACTGCTGCTAATATCGAGCAATCTACCAGAATAAAGAACAAGGATCAACGAGTTTTCTTGGATGGGGTGTATATCTATGAAAAAGGAAAATAAGGAGATAAGGGAGGAAATAAAAAGACTGCTGGAATTAAGGAAGGAAATAGCTAAGAGAAGACCCGAATTCGTAAGACAGGAAAGCTGGAGGTATAAGAGGGTTAAACCAAATTGGAGGAGACCGAGGGGAATTGATAGTAAAATGCGAATGGAAGTTAAGGGATGGCCAAAGAGGGTTAAGGTTGGATATAGAGGACCTAAGAAGGTAAGAGGTTTGCACCCCTCAGGCTATAAGGAAGTACTAATTCATAATCCTAAAGAATTGGAAAGAGTGAACCCTGAAGTTGAAGCCATCAGAATAGCTCATACAGTAGGAGCTAAGAAGAGAAAGGAGATACTGGAGAAAGCAAAGGAGTTGGGAATTAAGGTTTTAAATCCTAGAGGTGTGAAGTAAAATGAGCATAGTTAGTAAGAAGAGGATAGCAGCTAGCATTCTAAAGGTTGGAGTAAATAGAGTTAGAATAGATCCTGAAAGAATCCAAGATGTAGAGGATGCTGTAACTAGAGAGGATATTAAAAGGCTTATAAAAGAGGGAGCGATTTGGGCGGTGCCTAAAAGAGGAATATCGAGTGGGAGAAGGAAGATGAAAAAGAAAAGAAGGGGACCAGGATCTAAGAAGGGAAGTAAGGGAGCGAGAATGGGAAAGAAGGAGAGATGGGTTAGACAGGTTAGAGC
>CAYQTV010000037.1:2157-7779 GCA_964420525.1 uncultured Nitrososphaerales archaeon
GGTCAGAGCTTTAAGGAGATATCTTAAAGCTCTAAAAGCCAGGAGGAGGATAAGCAACGAAATCTTTAAGCAGCTATACAAGAAGGTAAAGGGAGGAGAGATAAAGACGGTTAGAAGGTTGAAGGAGATCATAGCCGAAATGGAGAGGAGATGATATCTTGAGAATAGCGTGGAGAAGGAGAAGAGAGGGAAAGACAAATTATAGGAGAAGGAAGAAGGCTATCTTATCTAGAAAGCCTCTTCTCTATGTTTTCGTCTCTAATAAAAACATCAACGCTCAAATAATAAAGCCCGAGATAGGAGGAGATAAAGTACTAGCACATGCTAACACTAGGCAACTCTTGAAAATGGGATGGAAATTTAGCAGGAAAAACTTACCCGCGGCGTACTTAGTGGGCTTACTTTTGGGAAAGAGGGCTAAAGAGGCGGGAATAAATGAAGCTATACTCTACACGGGCGTCAAAGGTTTTACGCCTGGATCTAGAGTAGCAGCTGTAGTAAAAGGCGTTATAGAAGCAGGCGTTCATGTTCCATTTGATGAAGAAGTACTACCAGACGAAGATAGATTAAAGGGCAAACACATAGTGGATTACTTTAACGATTTAAAGAGGAAAGATCCAGAATTAGCTAAGAGAAGATTTTCTGCTTTATGGGATAAAAATATAGAAGAACTTCCTTCATTAGTTGAAAAGTTTAAAGTTAAAATACTAGGAGAGGCGGCTAAAACATGACTATGGAAGCTGAGTGGGTACCTAAAACTCGCTTAGGAAAGATGGTAGCGGAAGGCAAGATAACTTCCCTAGCGGAGATTTTCGAGAATGGTTGGAAGATTAAGGAGCCAGAGATAGTTAAAACCCTTTTACCCAACCTTAAAACCTATTTAGTTGGCATAAGGATAGTTCAAAAACAAACTGATGCTGGAGAAATGACGAGATTTAGTGCAGTTGTAGCCGTAGGGGAGGAATCGGGATGGTTTGGTGTAGGTCATGGCAAAGCTCGTCAAACGAGGATAGCTATAGAAAAGGCAACAAGAAATGCCATGTTAAATATAATACCAATTCAGTTAGGATGTGGTAGCTGGGAATGTAGATGCGGTCAACCACATTCTCTCCCTTATAAGTTAGAAGGGAAATCTGGAAGCGTTAGGGTAATCTTAATTCCTGGTCCTAGAGGATTAGGTTTAGTTGCCGGAGAAACCGTAAAGAACCTCTTAGCGTTAGCTGGTGTAAAGGATGCGTGGACTAAAACGTTTGGATCTACAAGTACTATAACCTCAATAACCCAAGCCGTATATGACGCTTTCTTAAAGATGTTTAAACTATCTACTGTACAACGCTTTCAAGTGTAAAGGTGTCTAAAAATGGCTTTATTGCTTGTTGTAAGGATAAAGGGAACGGTTAACGTTCCTACACGAGTTAAGGATACACTAATTAGGTTGAATTTAAGGAGGAGATATAATGCGACCTTAGTTCCCGACAATCCTGTAACTAGAGGCATGTTGAGAAGAGCCAAGGATTGGATCGCATGGTGTACGGCTTCCAAGGATATTGTTATTAAGCTATTGAAGGAGAGAGGAAGAAGAACTGGATGGAGACCATTAGATGAGGAGTATCTAAAGGAGTTAGGCTTTTCAAGCTTTGAGGATTTAGCTGATAAGCTGATTAAGGGAGAGGTGAAGCTTAATAAATTGAAGGGCATTAAACCCTATTTCGCTTTAAACCCTCCTAGAAAGGGCTTTCCGGGGACCGTTAAGAAAAGTTATAAAGAAGGAGGCGTTTTAGGGGAAAACCCTAAACTTCTAGAGATAGTAGAAAGAATGATTTGATAAAAAAGGTGATATAGATGGCCACTAGGAAGAGGAAGATTAGAAAGAAGAGAGGGACTAGAACTGTTGGCTACGGTAGAGTGGGACAACATAGGAAACACGGAGACAAGGGAGGAAGAGGAAAGGCCGGATTACATAAACATAAGTGGAGCTGGACAGTCAAGTATGCTCCGGACTACTTTGGTAAACATGGCTTTAAACCCCCTACGTCCATCGAAATCGGAAAGTGGATAAACGTTTCAGATTTAGATGAATTATCTGAAAAGTTAAAGACGAAAAAAGTTAAAGAAGGACTCCGTGTTCTGGACCTTAAATCAATGGGGATAGGTAAATTATTAGGTGCGGGAGAAGTAAAGGGAGCGTATTACGTGATAGTCGATAGGGCAACCAAGAAGGCTAAGGAAAAAGTAGAAAAAGCGGGTGGTAAGGTACAGCTATTAGTAGAGAAATGAGCTTAAGGGAAGTAATTAGAGCCATTTCTTCAGTACTTCCTGAAGTACCTAGACCTAAAAGGAAACCATCATTTACTGAGCGAATAATATGGACGGCGTTAGCCTTAATCCTTTACCTTATTATGGCTGAGATACCTCTTTATGGAGTACCTAGGCTAGGAGCCGATTATCTTGCCTTTTATAGGATAATATTTGCCGCTAAACAAGGTACTTTAATGGAGCTTGGAATAGGGCCTATTGTAACGGCCGGTCTAATTTCTCAGCTACTAGTAGGTTCAGATATAATTAGGTTAGACTTCTCAAAGCCGGAGGATAGAAGCTTCTTCTCCGCCTTTACAAAGGTATTCACATTTATATTTATAGTAGCCGAGGCAACAGCGTACACGCTTAGCGGCGCTATCGGGGTAAGGCTTCCGCCTAATGTAGCAATCATAGTAATCTTGGAGTTAATAGCCGCCAGCATGGCCGTCTTCATGTTAGATCAAATGGTTCAAAAAGGATGGGGAATAGGAAGCGGAATAAGCCTATTCATATTAGCGGGTGTGGCGTTAAGATTTATGTTAGACATGTTTAGTCCTCTGGTGATACCAGAGGGGTATTATGGTTTTGTTCCCTTTCTTATTAACTCTACCATATCTGGAGATTTTTCAGGAATTTTATTTAGAGGTCCTCATATTCCCGCTTTAATGGGGCTTATAAGCACCCTAGCTTTCATCTTCTTCATAGTCTATCTAGAGGGGGTTAGAATTGAGCTTCCGATATCCTCCACTAGGTTTAGGGGCTTCACTGGCGTTTATCCTATAAAATTGCTGTATGTCTCTAATATTCCCGTAATATTGGTTGGGGCTCTTATAGCGGATATCCAGTTCTTCACTCTTCTACTATCCAGCTGGCTTCCGCAAAGTCCATATCTATCTTGGTTGGGTACTTTCGATCAACACAAAAGACCGGTATCAGGTCTCTTATATTATATATCTCCTCCAGGTCCTATACCGGTAGCTATACAAGATCCCATAAGAATCTTTACGTACGTAGCCTTTATGGTGTTCTTCAGCGTTATCTTCGCTAAGCTTTGGGTCGAGTTAGGAGGGATGTCAGCGGAGAAAGCGGCTAAGAGCCTTTTGGACGCGAAGGTTCATCTTCCTGGATTTAGATCGACGAAGGCCTCAATACAGTTCGTGTTAGCTAAGTATATACCTACTGTAACGCTCCTTGGAGGAATAATTATAGGCTTAATTGCCTCTCTTTCTGACCTATTAGGAGTTTATGGGTCAGGTATAGGCTTATTACTCATGATAGATATTACGATCAACTACTACCAAATGCTATTAAGAGAACATGTAGAAACGCTAATGCCAAAGCTTGGAGGAATTCTCGGAAGACGATAAAAACTTAAAGAGGTATGTGGAATAGGATGATGGCTTTGGATGTTACTCAAATACCCATTTCAACACTACTCATCCTTTTAATAGCGGTAATGTTAAACTTAATCTCAAATTTCGTAATTAAAAAGAAAGTAAATTTAGAATATGCAAGAGAGGTTCAAACAGCATACAACGCATTCCAACGCGAGTTTAGGGAAGCATTAAAATCCGGTAATCTAGAAAAAATAGAGAAGTTAAAGAAGAAAGAAAAACAAATGAGAGAGATGATGCTGAAAGTGAATAGTGAAAGGATGAAGGCATCCCTGTACTTCTTCATCCCATTCATAATACTATTTATAGCAATAAACTCCATATTTGGAGGAAAAATAGTAGCTTTATCTCCCTTTCAGTTTAATCTATGGTTCGTTAAGACGATAGCTCCTGTTGACGGGCTATTCGGTTTAGACTTTATAAGCTGGTATATACTTACATCTATATCGTCAAACCTCATCATAAGCAAGTTAATGGGCACATCGCCCTAAGGTGGTAGAATTGTTGAGTATTATAATCTCAGGACCTCCAGCCGTAGGAAAAACGACGGTAGCGAGGATGTTAGAAAAGTGGCTAGGCCTAAAGTACGTATCGGGAGGTGACCTGTTAAAGGAGCTTGCTGAAGAAAGAGGATATCGTGTGACAGGAGAAGATTGGTGGGATAGCGAAGAAGGTCAGCGGTTCTTAAGGGAAAGGATCAGAAACCATACATACGACTTAGAAGTAGATAAGAGGTTGTGCGAATTGGTGAAAAAAGGCGGATACGTTATAACAAGCTATTCTCTTCCGTGGCTTACTAACTTTGGGATTAAGGTATGGTTAAAGGCATCCAAAGAAGTGAGAGCGAGGAGGATGAGTATAAGGGATAACATTTCTTATGAGAAAGCACTAGAGATCATAGAGGTTAGGGATAAAGAGAACAAGCAGTTGTATAAAGAGCTATATGGCTACGATTTTGGAGAGGATACGAGGGTCTTCCATCTAGTAATAGATACGGAAAAACTTCAACCGGAGATAACGGCTAAAATAATAGAAGTATTCGTACAGGGGTATGGGAATGAACCTTGAGCTCGGACCTTAGAGATAAGATAATTTCTAGATTAAAGGTAATAGGAGAGGAGTCGGAAGGGGAATATGGATACTACCCAGATAAAAGACCAATAGACGTTCTACTGGATTATGGATTAATTCCCTTAGATAAACCAGCAGGACAAACCAGTCATCAGGTAGTAGCTTGGGTTAAGAGGATATTAGGCGTTAAAAAAGCAGGTCACAGTGGAACGTTAGATCCTCCTGCTACAGGCTTACTTCCTATAGCTACTGGAGAGGCTACGAAATTACTAGGAGTCCTCTTACTTGGACCTAAGGAGTATTACGCGATTATGCGGTTACATAGTCCCGTACCAGATGAACATCTTAATGAAGTAATTAACGAATTTAGGGGCCCAATTTATCAACGTCCTCCTTTAAGATCCTCCGTAAAGAGACAGAGAAGAGTCAGACATATATACGAGCTAGAAGTTGTTGAAAGAAAGGGAAACCTCGTTCTATTAAGGGTACTTTGTCAAGCAGGTACGTATGTGAGGAAGCTGATATATGATATGGGAGAGGTTTTAGGAGTAGGAGCTACAATGGTAGAGCTTAGGAGAACTAGGGTTTGTGACTTAAGAGAGGAAAACGGAATCGTAAGGTTGCACGAACTGGCTTATGCAATGAAATTATACAAAGAAAAGGGAGAAGAGGAACTATTGAGGAAGGTGGTATGGCCCATTGAAGCTGGACTAATTGGCATGAAAGCTGTGGTCGCGAAAGACTCAGCGGTGGATGCTATTTGTCATGGCGCGTATCTCGCTGTCCCTGGAGTTGCAAGGATAGATCCCACTATAAAGAGAGGAGATTTAACGATAATATATACTCAAAAAGCTGAAGT
>CAYQTV010000038.1:0-7495 GCA_964420525.1 uncultured Nitrososphaerales archaeon
TCATCACGTTTGATTTGGTACCTCCGGAAAAATTGGGATATTTCAGAGCGGAGGCAGTCAGCTTATCCGCCTTCCCGTTTTTAACCGAATATATTCTCAACAAATGGAAGTCGGCTACCGTTGAAGCCTTAGATCAGGAGCTAGACGCTATAGTAGAAGCTATGAGGTTGAGGTTAAGAGGAAACGGCGTTAAGTTGTTATTAGATGTAGAGGTTATAAACTCGGACTTTCTTAACGAGGGGGTATTTCGTTCAGGTAAGGAGGGCAAGGTACTGTTTACTACGCATTTATTAACCGAGCCAGGACCCATTCTAGAAAGAGTAGAGGAGCTAATTACCACTAACTTGGTTGAATGTAAAAAGCTTAAAGGCCTTAAGGTTTTAGATGTAGCTCCTGCAATAAAGGAATACCTAGGATTGCTGTTGTTGTAAATATGGTTCGTATATTAGTAATATACTCAGGAGATGGTATACAGCTAGGAAGAGGCGAGCTTAAAGCCATCCACTCACTATTTAACGCAAATATAGAGTACATCGAAAGATTCGAAAATCTAGAGATAATTGAATCGAGCTTGAGTCCTATTGAAATCGTAACGAGAGCGGCGTTCATAAAGGATGCTGGAGAATTAATTTTCAAAGGAGAAAAGCTGGACTTGGAGTCCATTAAGAATTGGTTTAATGGAAGAGGGGGATCGATAAAAGGGAGCTTTAAAGTAGATTCAGAAGGCTTTGGAAATGAAAAGAAGATAATAGATAAAATAGTAGGAGATGTAGTTCTAGGAGTAGCTAAGACTCTTAAGGTAAACGTAAAAAGCCCCGATTTCATAATTAAGGTGTTAAAGAAGGGTGAGATTTTCATTTGGGTCTCACTTAAGGTCAATAAAAGATGGGTTGATAGATTTCCGAGAAAAAGACCTTTTTTCCATCCTTCAGCCTTAAATCCTAAAGTAGCCAGGTTTATGGTTAATTTAGCTTACAGAGGGGAGCCGTTCTTAGTCGATCCATTTGCCGGAACTGGTTCCATACCGATTGAGGCCGGTCTTTTAGGGATCTATCCTATAGCTTGTGATGTTGATGAAAGAATGGTCTTAGGTTGTAAGGAGAACATGAAGTACTTTGGAGTTCACGGAGAAGTTGTTCAGGCAGATGCCAGATATCTACCATTCAGAGAGCTAAGATGCGTAGCAACGGATCTTCCCTATGGGAGAGCGAGTAGTACGCATGGAGCGGAATTTAAGGATTTACTTACATCCTTTCTAAAAGAGCTTAAAAAAGTCTTAAAGGGCAGAGCCGTTATAATGTACCCAGAAGGTACGATGTTACCTAAGTTTATTAAGGAACAAGAGGCCTACTCAATTTACGTTCATAAGAGCTTAAGTAGGAGGATTTCGATAGTGAGCTAAAATTGAGAAAGGTGGAAGTTGTAGTCTTAGGTACCGCTTCGTCCATTCCAACTAAGGATAGGAATCCGTCGTCCATCGTTATCATTAGAGAAGGGGAATATTTCATGTTCGATTGTGGTGAAGGGACTCAGAGACAGATGATGAAAGCGGGATTAGGATTTAATAGACCAATGAAAATTTTCATAACTCACTTGCATGGAGATCACGTCCTAGGACTACCCGGTTTACTACAAACCATGAGCTTCCTTGATAGAAGTAGGCCCCTTGAGATATACGGACCTAGAGGGTTAAAGAAGTTTATCGATTGTACGCTAGAAAGCCTTAGAGTTGAGTTAACGTTTGATCTTAAAGTAAAGCAGATAGTAGAGGGTGTAGTGTATGAAAGACACGATCTTATAGTGAGGGCGAAAAAGGGAAAACATAGCACTTTGACGTATGCGTACAGATTTGAGGAAAAGGAGAGGCCAGGTAGATTTAACGTAGAAAAGGCGCTGGCTTTAGGGATTCCAAGAGGTCCCTTATGGAAAAAATTGCAGATGGGCGAAACTATTAAAGTAGGAGATAGGATAGTGAAGCCAGAAGACGTTTTAGGTCCTCCTAGAAAGGGATTGTCCGTAGGGATTTCAGGAGATACGAGGCCCGTTGACGATTTCTCCGAATTCTTCAAGGACGTAGATCTACTGATATTTGAGGCTACGTATAGCGATGACCATATAGACATTGCGAAGGAGTACATGCATAGTACAGCGAGGGAAGCAGCTGAAATAGCGAGGTTATGCAATGTTAAAGGCTTGGTCTTAGTACATTTTAGTAATAGGTACAAAGATGCAAGCAAATTGGTTAAGGAGGCAAGCGAGATATTTCCTAACGTAATAGAGGGAAAGGATTTATTGAGAATTGAGGTAACTGAGGAAGGGATAAAATTAGCCTCTTCTAGTTTCCTCTAGAGGCGTTATCCACTCTATAAATGATTCGATATCATCCGTAATGAATTTAATGACGATTGGTCCTAGGGGGGATTCTTGTTCCTCCTCACAGATTACTACCTTTCCTACGAAGGCCGCTTGTCTATTCAAGTATACCCAGGTTTCGTTTCCTATCGCGTTTCTTTTCAGGAGTCTTCTGAGTACGGCCATCGTTCTCCTATGTCTTATTTGCTCGTATATCTTAGATAGACAGAGGTAAGAATTCGACTCATATTTAATTAGATCGTCCTCTATAGTAGCCTTCTCATACACCTCTTTACAGAGCACGTTAGCAATTGCTTTTTTTACCTTTTCAAGGTCTTCACTAGGGTTCAGTCTAGCTTCTACGATTACCTTTAAGTTACCTTGAAACGGTTTAATCATTTCTCTGCAAATCCTCTAAGACTTTGACTACAACTTCTTCTAGCTCTTTTATACTTATCTTTTCGTTCACCACCATATAATCTGCTAGAGCTATTACGTTACCTAAACCTAATTGTAGCTCTCTTTCATCTCTTCTCTCAAATTCCTCCCATTTCTTTGGATCGTCCTCCCTCCCTCTCTTAGTTAGAAGGCTAAACCTCCTTTTAGGGCTGGCGTGAACAGCGAGGATTTTAACGGATCCTACGGTTTTAAAGCGAGATACTTCAGCCAAAGATCTAACTCCATCTATTACGAACTTTTCCTTATCTATCTTCTTTATCTTTTCTATACAGAGCTTTGCGATTGCATCAGGTCCTTCTTCTTCTCTTAAAATTCTCATAGTTTTACTCTGTCCCTTATCATCTAGCCCATATCCTCTTTTAACGGCCTCTTCCCTTACTACGTCCCCCATGCTTATCTTTACGAATCCCTTCTTAGATAGTATTTCGGCAAGAGTCGTCTTTCCCGCTCCCGGCATCCCCGTGATGAGCAAAATCAGCTTTTCCAAGTCAACCATCCTACTCGTAACATAAATTTAACTTTTAGAGGAAGCTTATATAATGAAGCTTATATAATATAGTTCGTTAAATGTGTTGGTTTGAGCACGTCTCAAATTAGATGCTTTATAGCTCTCGATTTGAAAGAGGAATCTATTAAGGATAAGATAGAGGATATTCAGAGGGAGTTAAAAGGTTCAGGAGCGGATTTAAAACTAGTTGAGAGACAAAACTTACACTTTACGCTTAGGTTTTTAGGAGAAATTCCTCTTCAGAAGGTAGAGAAGATAAAGGAACAGCTAGAAGGGGTAAAGGCAGAATCGTTTGAAGTTGTTTTAAAGGGAATAGGAGTTTTTCCGAGTTTTAGCAGGATAAACGTAATATGGATAGGAGTATCTGAAGGAGGAGATAAAATAAAAGAGATCTACGATAAAGTCAACGACGCCCTTATTCCTCTGTTTCCTAAGGAAAGGGGAGAATACGTTCCTCATTTAACTATTGCTAGAGTTAAATCAAGTAGAAATAGAGAGAAGCTCATAAAGGTAATTGAAAGGCTGAGGGAGTTTGAAATAGGGAAGGTAAGATTCTCCGAATTCCAGTTTAAGAAAAGCACGTTAACTCCTAAAGGACCTATATATGAAAATTTGAGGGTGTACCCGTTAGAATGATGGTAGAGGAAGTAATAGAGAAGGCTAAAGAACTAGTCGTTCCTAGCGCAGAAGATGAGCGGAAGTTAAGGAGAGTAGCTAACGTAATAAGAAGTAGGCTCGAGTTATTTAAAGATGAGATGGTTAAATGGGAATTTGGTGGATCCTACGCTCACGGAACGTGGCTTCCTGAAGAGGCCGATATTGACGTATTCCTGTTATTTCCACCTGAATTAGGGCCTGACGGAATAGCGGAAAGGGGAATGGAGGTAGCTAGGAAAGCGCTAGAGCCCTTTGAGTTTAGGATAAGATATGCTGAACATCCGTATTTAGAGGGGTTTGTAGAAGGAGTTAGGGTAAACCTAGTACCTTGCGCAGATGTAGAAAGAGGGAAGTGGATAACGGCGGCCGATAGAAGTCCTCATCATACGAGGTATATGTTACGATCGTTAGATGAAGACATGAAAAACGAGGTAAGGCTATTAAAAAAGTTCCTTAAAGCGCAAGGTCTCTACGGCGCAGAAATCAAAATTAAGGGGTTTAGTGGGTATGTTACTGAGGTTCTCATAGTTAAGTACGGTAGCTTCCTAAAAGTGTTAGAGAACGTTTCCAATTGGAAGAGGAGGGAAGTTATAGCGTTCGGAGATGAGGATAGGGTAAGAGCTATACATAGGGATTCTTGGTTGATTATTTCAGATCCGATAGATCCAGCGAGGAATTTAGCAAAGGCCATCTCTCCTCAAAAGATAGCTAGGTTCATACTCTTATCGAGGGCTTTCATTGAAAATCCAGATATAACTTACTTCACGGAGTACAAGAGGTACAGGGCCAAAATTGATTTAGAGGATGTGTTATGTCTAACGTTTAAAGTGCCTAAAAAGGTAGACGATATACTGTGGGGAGAGCTTTGGAAGACGGTAAAAGCCATCAATAAACAGATGAACATGAAGGGATATAACGTGATAAAGAGCTCCGTAGCTTCGAATGGGGATGAAGCGTGTATAGCGATTCTCTTGGATAGAAAGGATAGAAAATTAGAGGTTAGAAGAGGACCTGAAATCTTTTTGAAAGAAGACGTTAAGAGGTTCCTTAAGAAACATAGCAATGATTCGCTTTTATGGATAGGAGAGGATTTAAGGATTTACTCATTAAGAAACTATAGGCTTTCTAGAGCAAGAGATGCCCTAGAGGAGATCGTAAGTAAGCCTATTGAACATGGTATTGCTAAGGGATTATCGAGATACATTAAGGAATACTTCAGAATTGTGGAAGGGAATGCTCTGAAGAAAGCCAAAGGGGTAATTAAAGAGGCATTATTTAAGCTAGAGGTTGAAGATGTACCGCCCTATCTTTAAGCTAAATGAAATATTGAAGAATTACTCATTCCTTCTATCCTATCCTGAGGAAACTAGACAAGAGGCGGAGAAGAGGTTTGAGGAATTAAGAAAAATAGGAGTTGAAGCCCTTATATTGGAAGGTCCTATAGAAATTAAGAACGTAAAGATCCTAGGAAAAGGCCACGCAAGCTTGGTTGTAAAAGGAGTGTTGATGAGAGGAGAGGAAGTTGCAATTAAGATATTGAGAACGGATGCGGATAGATCGAGTTTAGAAAGGGAGGCGGAGCTGTTAAGGCTAGCAAATGCGGTCGGAGTAGGGCCTAAGCTGTATAATTACGCTAAACACGTTATCGTAATGGAGCTTGTCGAAGGCGTTAGGATGGGAGAATGGGATCCTACGATGTACAAAAAAGATGATGTAATGTATATAGTAAGAGATCTCCTAGAACAATGCAGACGGTTAGACGTCATTAACTTAGATCATGGAGAACTGTCAAATCCTGCTAAACACGTTATCATAGGGGAAAGGCCTGTTATCTTAGATTTTGAATCTGCGAGCCTCAACAGAAGGCCTTCGAACGTTACTAGCCTAGCTCAATATCTTTTTATCTCCGGTCCCTTTTCGGACTACTTTCGTAAGTACTTGATTCGAAGGAGTAAGGAGGAGGTAATTGATATCTTGAGAAAGTATAAGAGGGATTTCAACGACGAGGTGTTCGAAGATCTACTTCGCTTCTTCAACCTATTACATGTTAGCTAAAGTTAAAATAAGTTTAAATTGTTTAATCTTTTAACCTTAATGAAAAATGTTCAAAGTCGTAAATAGAGAAATTAACAAAATAAGGAAATTTGAAACCAAGGATATAGTAAGAAGAAGGATAGTTATAACGGCGAAGCAGGTTAAGCTTCTCAATCATCCTGTAGGAGAGGCGACGACGATATTCAATCCTTCCCTCTTAATAGATGATAAAGATGGGATTAAGCTGTATGCTCGTATAGTGCTAGGCTACTTTTCGTACGCAAGCGCAATAGCCGAATTGAGGCTTTCAATACAGGATATCTATACGCCTCCTATTAACTACGATGCAAACCTAATATTATATCCAGGAAGTAAGTACGATTTCTGGGGGGTAGAAGATCCTAGAGCCTATAGATTTGAGGGAAGGGCTTTCATAACGTATTCAGGAAGGACTGTTAGTTATTTTAATCCAGCTGTGAGGATTGAAAGAACGTTACCAGTTAATGCAATTCTAACCGATGATGGTTGGAAGAAGACTCACGTTTTTAGGCTTCCGAAACAAATAAGGCAGTTCGTGGTAAGTGATAAAGATGCGTTTCTATTTAAAGCAAATAAGAAGGTTTTCCTCTTTCATAGACCACATTTAAGTGATGATAGCTTCTACTTGGCTATAAGCGAGGTATCGGATGATTTGCTTAAGATAAGTAATGAAGTGAAGAACGTGGTAGTAAATAATACTAAGACGGCGTTTGAACCTTCTAAATTCGAGATAAAGCTAGGATGGTCGACCCCTCCTATAGAAGTAGAAGATAAGTATTTAGTGCTCTTACATGGTGTTGATGTAGAAATTCAGGCTTACCGCGTTTTCGCTATACTATTAAACGATAGGGGGGAGATCGTAGCTGTTTCCCCCTTCTACATTATGGAGCCTAAGGAAAGCTATGAAATATACGGAGATAGGCCGTATACCGTGTTCCCATGCGGTGCTCAAAAGATCGACGACAGCATTATAGTTTCGTATGGAGCGGCGGATTCGGTAATAGGGATTGGAGAGATAAAGGTAGACGAGCTTCTAGGAATATTAGATAAAGGTAGGCTAAGCTAAAGCTTTTGATATAATTCTATAAATTTCTTAGCTACCACTTCGCTACTGTTCTCCTTAACGAACTTCTCAGCAGCTCTTAAAACGGCGTTTCTATAGCTATCATCCTCTAGGAGCCTTACTATTTTCCTCTTTAAGTCCTCAATATCCGTGTACAATACTACGGGCTTAACCCCGTGTTCCTCGGGTAGTGTTTCAAAATACCTAGCTTTAGGAGCTATAATAGGACATAGAGAGCCTAGGCATTGATAGACCGTTGATGATACAACTACACTTTCCGTAGATCCTTTAGGAAGGAGATGGATATCGGATCTATTTAAGAAATCGTAAATCTCCTCGATCGTCAATCTCTTACGTATTTGCTCAATCCACCTTTCTTTTAC
>CAYQTV010000039.1:0-7467 GCA_964420525.1 uncultured Nitrososphaerales archaeon
GTTAAATACTTACCTTGATAAAGCTTTAGGTGGAGAGCTTGAAGGGAATAGAGGATAAGCTTAACGCTCTAATTAAGTGGTTTAAACCGTTTACTGGAGCTATAATATCTTTCTCTGGAGGAACGGATAGCTCGATCGTAGCTTATGCGGCGTATAAAGCGCTAAAGGAAGGGGCCGTTGCCGTCACCTTCCTAAACCAGATATTTCCGGATGAATCGATTGAACAAGCTTGAAAGGTAGCCGATGAGATAGGCATAAAGCTAGTATTCGAAAACCTCCAGCTTCCAAAGCTCTTCTATAAAAATCCAATTAATAGATGTTATATCTGTAAAGAGGCTATGGCGAAATCGCTCATAGTAATTAAGAGGAAGCTGAGAGCGAACGTAATAGTAGATGGCTATCAAAAAGACGACCTCCACGATTACACTCCTGGAAGAGGAGCTATGGTTAAACACGGTATAAGAAGCCCTTTACTCGAGCTAGGATATGGTAAAGAGGAGGTAAGAGCTATAGCGAGGTTCGTGAAGTTAAGCGTAGCTAACAAAATTTCAAGCCCTTGTCTAGCTACTAGAATACCTTTTGGTCAACAAATTACTCAAGAAAAGTTACATAGGATCGCGAATGCGGAGAGGATTATAAAGAAGTTAACTGGAATTGAGGTAGTCAGAGTAAGAGATCACAATGGATTAGCCAGAATCGAGGTAGATAGAGAGCAAAGAGCTTTATTCTTCGATACCGAACTAATGGATAGAATTGCGGAAGAGCTAAAAAACCTAGGGTTTAATTATGTCTCCTTCGACTTAGAAGGATATAGGAGAGGAAGCGTATCGAAGCCTAGGGCTCTTCACCGCGCGTAACCTCTAACAGCTTCCTAAACCAATTCGGTACCTTGACGTTCCCTATGGCCCTCCCTGGAGTATAGGGTTTAATATCTAAAATAGGGGTTCCGTTAAACGCATCTAACCCCTTAACCTTTAGAAACCTACCCCTTCTCTCAATGAACTCAACTACAGTCATTCCTATAGGGTTAGGCCTAGAAGGACTATCTAACGAAAATACGCCAACTAACGGTAGCTCCTCCAGCTTTAGTCCATACCTAAGGAGCTTTCTCGGCTTTACCTTTAGAACCCCTATCTGATCGGGTCTTAATTTATGGATATAGAATAGTACGATCAAATGGGAGAACCCATCTATGCCGTCTAACCCTTCCTCGTATTCCGGAAGGATCTCTATAGTAGATATAGCTTCGTATCCCCTTTCCTTTACTTCCTCATCCGATAACTCCGTCCTAACGTATCCAATAGGCCTAAATATGATTTCCATGCTTTCACCTCAATTCCCTATAACCTCGTTTACTATCGGCAGTAAACCCCAGAGTCCTGCTCTGCTAAGCTCCCCTTTAACCTCATTCTTCTCTAACTCAGGGTTAAAGGATAAATCCCTTATCGACCTCTCTACTAAGTGCTCAGGAAAACCGATTAGCCTTAGAAAAGCTCCCGCATATTCTTCCTTCCTTTTGTTAAATATCTCAAACGACATTCTATACAGCTTAAGTATTTCATCGTTACATACCTTACAAGATAGAACGCAACAAGGGAAATCGCTAAAGTAGTCCTTGTACCTTACAAGCCTCTTGTATCCTATTTCCTCTAAAATAGTTGGGTAGGGCTCCCATAAGCTAACTGCTTTAACCTCATTTCTCTTCAACATATCCATCATTTGTGAAGCCGAAGTTGAATGAATAAGTTCTATGTCTTCTAGATCAATGCCCTCGCTTAACGCTAGGCTAGCTACATTTAGCTCCATTGTTGACAAGGGGGTAGTCCCTACTCTTCTATTTATTAGATCGCTTACCTTCCTTACGTCTCTGCTAGCAACTAAGCTACTTCCTCCTCTTCCCGCAACGGCTACAATTTTTATACCTCCCTTTGCTGAAATCGATCTCAATATCTGAGTAATTAGCGGAGCTATAGCTAGATCTAACCTACCTTGTATGAGGTCGTTTAAAACCGATAGCCCTTCCTCGTACATCTTAAACTTAAGTAAATACCCCCTGTCCTTTAATAACTTAGAGAATGGAATTAGGTAAGCGTATTCTAGAGCTTTTATAAAGCCAACCCTAACTATCTTCACATCCCTACTAGGCGCATATTTAGTTAACCAAATTGTATACTCCTTCCCTCTTTTAGCTTTAGTAATAGTCCCAGATTCTGATAACTTGCTCAGGACGTATGAAATGGTTGATTTTGAAAAGCCCGTTAATTTGCATAACATGGATTGTAAAACGCCGTCCTCTTTCATGCTCTCTAATACCTTTAGAACCTCTATCTCTGCTTTACTCACGTAAAAAGTTAGGAGATCTTGATAATAAAAATATTACTTTTATATCGTAATTAATTGTAATATTGCTATATATTTTCTAGAGGAAAATTTTAAATTTTATTCGAACAAATGTTTGTTCGAATATGAAAAAGGTAATTTATCTGCTATTCCTACTACTTTTAATCAATTACGTGCTACCTTATACCGTATTCCTTAATGTTAAATCCTTTTCTGGCCTCTTTCTCTTTTGGTCTCTTTTAACGGTAGTCGTAGCTCTCGTAGTTATCATGGGAGTTTCGAGGTGGTGGGACAAATGATACCACCTACTTCCTTACTTTCAGCCCTTGCGATCTACATCTTTTCAGTTTTAGCTGTAGTTATCTACGCTAGGAGGAGAACGGGTAAAGGCTTAGAGGAATTCTACATTGGAGGTAGGAAGATAAGAGGTTTTATATCCGCTATGACTTACGCCGCAACTACTTACAGCGTATTTATGATGGTCGGCTTAGTGGGGCTAACTTACGCTTACGGAGTGGGCGCTTTAGGCTTCGAGCTAACGTACTTAATGGCCACCCTGATTCTACTGTTTATCTTCGCGCCTAAGTATTGGGTAATAGGCAGGAAGCTCGGCCTCATCTCTCCAGCTCAGATATTTTCAGAAAGGTATAACAGTAAATACGTCGGTGCCGTAATGGCTATACTATCTCTAGTTTTCCTAATACCTTACATGTCTATTCAGGCCATGGGCTCGGCCTACCTATTGGACGCTCTTTCTAGAGGGGCTATTCCTTATTTTTGGGGGGCTACCTTCATAGTCATAGTTATGACCATATGTGCGCTTTTGGGAGGCTTTAGAGGAGTCGCTTGGACAGACGCTCTCCAGGGCTTAATCATGATAACTTCTTCTCTTGCTTTGTTAGTCTTTCTCATTAATCAGCTTGGAGGCTTAACGTCATTTTTAAGTAAAGTAGAAGCGAACTACCCTAACCTCCTGACAGTTCCAGGCGATGGGTTCTTCACTTTTCAAACCTTTTTAACCTTGACTTTACCTTGGGCTTTCTTCGCTTTATCAAATCCTCAAGTCTCTCAAAGGCTGTTAGTTCCCAAGGATAAGGGCTCTCTAAAGGTAATGGTAATAGGCTTCTTCGTATTCGGCTTTATATACACCTTAGTTTCCGTTACCTTCGGCTTTATAGCTAGAGCTTTCAATATAACTGTCGAAAAAGCTGATATGGCCATGCCTTTACTACTACAATCCTACGTTCCTCCTTCCTTCGCTCTAATCGTTTTAATAGGCATCGTATCGGCCGGTGTAACGACCGTTAATTCAATAATGTTAACTTTAGCGTCCATGGTAGGTAGAGATATCTACAGACCTTTCACCTCTAAATATTCCGAAAGAAGGGAACAGGTAATCGGCTTCGTAGTTATACTAGTCGAAGCTTTCCTGATATGGCTATTCGCCTTAAAGAAGCCTGGCTTAATATCCCTTTTAGCAGTTATGGCATCGGCGGGCCTCTTAGTTCAAATACCGACGATTATTGGAGGAATGTACTGGAGAAAGGGAACGGCTACCGCAGCTATACTTAGCATGTTGTTAGGCGCTACGGTAACAGCGCTTCTATACGTTCTAAAGGTGAAAATATTAGGCTTCGGCCCTCCTATATTCGGCTTCTTAACATCTTTAGCTATCTACATATGTTTAAGCTTGAGGGGGCCGAAAAGCGATTTCGTCGACAGAGTTAATCAATGGCTTAAAGAGGCTGGATTTCCACTTTAACATCATATAGCGAAGATAAGCTGATATTGCAGATATAGCAGAGCGTACGCTATTAGGAACGTAACGATTGAGATAGGCGTACCTATTAAGATCCACTTCAACATCGAGAAAGATCCGTATCCTCTCTTTTCAACATACCCAGCCGCTATGATATTCGCCGTAGATCCAATTATCGTAGCGTTTCCACAGTAGGTTCCTCCTATTAATAACATCCACCAGATAGGCTCTAAAGGTACGTTCGAAGTACTTCCTATAGAGTACACCACGGGAATTAGAGTAGCTACGGCTAATACGTTGTCCATGAAAGCCGTAAGAATGCCTGCAACTCCTCCCATTAATAACATTAAAAACATGAGATCTCCACCTAATTCAGTTATGGCCTTCGCAATGAGATCGGTCACGCCAACGTACTTTAACGTTCCTACGCTCGAGAACAGCAATAAGAAGTAGAGCAAAGTCCACCAATCTACTTTCTTCTCAATTAAGTCTCTCGCCTTCTTTCTCTCTACAAATAAAACAACCCCCGCTCCAATTAACGGGATCGCTAAGAGCAAGGTATTCTTAGGCATATGGAATACCTCCTCTATGTAGTGATGCATAACTAAGCCAGCTATAACGGAAATGAATATTATGAAGGGAACTTTGAGATCTGAAAACTTAACCTCTTCACCTTCCCCTCCATTGGTTAAAATAGCCGGCCTAGGCGTCAATTTTACAACTCTAGTTAGCAAAAGAACGCCTATGAAGGAGGTAAGCAACGTATTAAGTATCATGAGAGGCATAGGCCATCTTATAAAGTCTAAAGCCGTAAGCCCCGCTCTAAAGGCCACCATTACCCCTATAGGATTGCCTACGGGAAGAGCGCTACTTCCTAAGTTCGTAGTAAATACTAAGAACATTATAAAGGGCAACACCTTCTCTCCTTCCACTCTATAAGATCGTAAGGTCCTCAACATGACGGCCATCATAAATAGAATAGACGTAACCTCATCTACTAAAGCGGCCATTATAGACGCCATACACAGCAATACGAAAAGCAAGGTCCTAGGTTTATTCACAAAGGGCTTCGATAAAACGCCAATTAACCAATCGAAGAACCCCTTGTCCTCTAAATACCCAATTACGGTCATCATTCCTACTAGGAATAGGATGATATCTAAGCTCGCGAACTCTATTAGATGTTCTATATCTAGGACCCTAAACGCTAGTAGTAGGGATACGCCAGCTAAAGCGAAGGCGTTTCTAAAGGGCCAGTAAAAAAGGGAACCTAGAATGAAGCTGAGGAAAATTATAACTGAAATAGATTGTTGGATATTTAGCTTTATGTATTGAGTAACGAAGGCAATTACACATAACGTTACGATGTAAACTATAGCCTTTCGCATCTAAATTTCACTTCATAGGCATTCAAATAAATTTTATATAAGCATTTTTTATAAGATTTACAAGAATTCCTTGTAATATTTTACAAAGTTTATTAAAATTCATTTATCTCCATCAAAACTAAAGACGATACCTTATCATTAGGGGATCCTCTCCTCATAAGAGGCGAAGATACGCTTATCGTCTAATATACTAAATAACATAGTTAACCTTTTATATTTTTAGTTAACTTAATTTTACGTGAGAACTAAAGAACTAGCTTTAGCCTCATTGTTTGCTTCCCTTACATCTCTAGGGGCTTATATCGTTATACCTCTTTGGCCAGTTCCCGTTACTATGCAGACCTTTTTCCTATACTTAGCTATAGTAATCGGAGGGTGGAAGGTAGCTACTTTAAGTCAAGTAATCTACTTAGCTGTAGGCTTAGCCGGACTGCCGGTCTTCGCTGGAGCTAAGTCGGGCGTTCAAGCTTTTTTAGGGCCTACAGGAGGGTATTTAATAGGTTTCGTATTTGCTTCCTTAGTTGGAGGTCTACTACTCGTTAAGGAAAAATCGAGGATACGCATACTAATCTCATTAATCGTAGCTACCCTTATCATCTACATCTTTGGCTATCTATACTTATCTCTATGGCTACATTTAATTAAGGGAGAAGAAATCGCAAGCGCTTTCTATACGGCCTTTACCGTAGGGATTTTGCCCTTCTTAATTGGAGATGTTCTAAAGATGATCGCAGTTTTTTCCATAGCGTCAAGTAAGAGGATTAAAAGCCTAGGCGATCTCCCTTAAATGGATAACATCTCCCGCTAAAACCCTCCTAACGTTGCCGTTAACGTTAACTAAAAGGAATCCGTTTCCATCTATATCGATAGCCTTTCCTTCAAACTCTTCATCTAATCCTATTACCTTGACTAGCTTACCTATAGTTCCCAACCTTTCCTTCACTTCTTTTAAGATCCGCGCTTCATCTCCTATTTTCATATAAAGGAGATCAAGCTCATTTAGAACCTTAGCCGTCAATTCCGCTAGATCCTGCTTCTCATTTAGAACATCGTATATCGAAATAGCGTTTATTCCTTTCAAATTCTCCTTCTTAGAATTCACGTTAATACCTATTCCTAGAACTATATAGGATATCCTATCTGCTTCAACCTTCCCCTCAACCAAGATACCTGCAACCTTCCTTTCGTTTAAGAGTACGTCGTTTGGCCACTTCAATTTAACGTCTAAGTTCTTCAAGGCCTTAGCTACGGCTAGCCCTCCAATTAAGCTAAATAACCCTAGCTTAACTGGATGTAAATTTGAAGGCTTAAGGACGATGGACATCTTGAGATCGTCTACAGATGAGAGCCATATCCTACCTAACCTTCCACGTCCCCTCCTCTGTTTTTCGGCTATAATAACGAGGCCCTCTTTCTCTACCTCTGCTAACTCCTTCGCTACGCGTTGAGTGGAATCTAGTTCCTTGTAGTAGATAAAGCGCCTGCCTATAAGCTTAGTCCTCAACATCTCTCTAATTCTCCAAGGATGAGGTAAGTTAGGCTGATATAGGAGCCTATATCCAAGCCTCCGAGCCTTCTCAACTTTGTATCCCAACTTCTCCAGCTTCCTTATAGCTTTCCAGATCGCTACCTTAGATACGTTTAGCTCCCTCGCTAGATCTTCTCCGCTTACGTAATCTCCTTTCCTCAACTTAAACCAAATGGAATCTAAAATAGATGGAGATGAAATTTTCACAAAGAAAAATAATAATAGCTTAGATATGACCTTTACTCTAAGGAAAAATATTTGTAATTTGAAATTCAGTAAAGTTGCGATGGCGAAGAAGGTTCTCGTACTTATAATGTCGAACGCGGGCTTAGGCTTAAAGTTTGCTAAAAGAGCTAAGGAGTTCATGGAGGATGTGAAAGTTGCGTTATGGGCTGAGGGGGAAGATCACGTAGCTAGCGGATGGGTTGACGATAGGCTGAAGGAGGTCATAG
>CAYQTV010000040.1:0-4047 GCA_964420525.1 uncultured Nitrososphaerales archaeon
GCCATAGAATATCTGAGGAAGAAGTACAACGTTAAGAGGATACTTTACGTAGATATAGATGCACATCACGGAGACGGCGTCTATTACAGCTACGAAGCGGATCCAGACGTATATATCTTAGACGTACATCAAAGGGGGATCTACCCTTTGAGCGGATACGAGTACGAAAGAGGAATTGGAGCGGCAAGAGGAACTAAGGTAAACGTTCCGCTTGATTACGGAGCGGGTGACGAAGAGCTAGTGGACGCTATAAAAGGTAATATCGGATTTATGAGGGGCTCAGGAGCGGAGATAGTTATCTTACAATCTGGATGTGATGGTCTATACGAGGATCCGTTAACTGGATTATGCTATACGATAGAAGGGATAGTAAAGGCCGGCTCTATCGTACACGAGATATCGCATGAAATATCGTCTGGAAGGCTACTAATCTTGGGAGGTGGAGGATACTATGCTGAAGGAACGGCGAGAGGTTGGTTTAACCTATTAAGTGAAATATCCAAAGGACCTTAAGGAACGCCTATCGTATTTCCTATTCCTGCAACTACTACGACATCTCCTTCTTTCGTTCTCTCCAAAATCATTTTCCTAACCTTTTCAGCGGTTAGATTTATCGCGCTCTTTATCCTATCGTTCATTTCTCCTACCGCCTCCTTCTCAGACATCTTTACGATAACAGCGTACATCGGTACCTTCCTCTTAGTTGCCGCTTCCTCTATCTTAAATCGATCTACGCCCGGTCCTCCGACCGCTGCTCCAACTCCGTGAACAACTTCTCCAGATTCCTCTCCGTATAGCTTCAAGCCCGCATCGATCGTAATTATAGCGGATACGTTGTAAAGCTCTAAGATCTTTTCGATCGCTTCTCCAGGCCTACCTACGGTTCCCCCTGGTCCCTTAGCCTTCATCAAGATCAACTTTCTACCTTCAAACTCGGTCTCGGCTACTACCGTTTCCTCCGCTATTTCCCTGAATTTAGCGTTTCCAGCTAACTTAGAGACCACCATAGGACCTAACGAATCTCCTATCGGTACTCCCTTTGAAAAGGCATCTAACGAACGGTAGTATGCATCGGCCGTCTCCATTATTATCGGAAGTTGTATTTGTAGCTGAACGATCGCGAATAAATCGTTAAATTTCTTAGCTGAAGTGTAATAATGACGAACGGTTTTATAGATCGACTCTAAAGCTAAAGTTGCCTCGGCCAAGTTTGTTAAATTTAACCTCGTTATAGCATCGGCCTTTGGAGCTAGCGCGGCCACCCTCTCTCTAAAGAAGAAGTCGTACGAACGTAGTAATCTATCTAACTTGTATACTATCCCCTTAGGATCAAGATCTGTAGGTCGGATGACGAAGGAGTTTAACAACTTCTCCATATCCATTTTTACCTGAACTTCATCAGCTCCGTACTCTAAGAACTTCTGCTTTAACTTCTCCTTCGCTCTTCGACTCATCTTCTCAAGCTTTCTTAAATCCTTGCCTATCCTCCTTAACGCAAAGAATATCTGTATTCTTTGCCCATATACGAATAAGAGCGTTATAGCTAAGATCCACATAAATGTAGAAAGCCCTATCCATTGATCCTCTCCTATCTGAATTACCAACGCGTTCACTTAGAGTTCTACGTTGGGTAAATAAGTATTTTTCTCCAAAACGATCCAAATTACAAACTCGGTTACGTTAAGGTAAATGCTCTACCTTTCTCCAAAACGTCCTCTCTCCTACATCAATTAATAATACCTTCATCTTCCTGAGCTCATCCCTTATCCTATCTGCTTCCGAATACCTTCTCTTCCTCCTAAGCTCCGCTCTCTTCTCTACCATCTCCTGTATATATCTCCTTTCTTCCTCACTTACGTTAGGCAACTTAAATCCCATTATGTAAAACATCTGATCGAAGATCTTTTTAATTTCTCCAGCAACACTTTCATTTAATTTCCTCCGAGCTTGCGCTCTACTTACCGATTTGGATAGTTTAACCAGCTCCATTAAAGCCATAGGGGTATTGAGGTCATCGGATAACGCTTCATCGAACTTCTCGAAACATCTCTCAGCTTCTTCAACTAAGCTTACATCTCCCTCCTCCCCATATGGCTGAATTAAATCGTATGCCGCTCCCTCTATAATCCTCCAATTATCGGCTGCGTTCTTCAAAGCCCTGTCCGATAGCCGTACTTGACTCCTATAATGGCTCATGAGGAGGAAATACCTAATGGTATTGGGGCCCCATATAGGTATGGCATCTTTCAATGGTACTATATTTCCAAGGCTTTTGCTCATCTTCTCCTCTCCTATCTTCAATAAGCCAACGTGAACCCATATTCTAGCTAATGGCTTACCTGTAAAAGCCTCGCTCTGCGCTATCTCATTTTCGTGATGTGGAAATATTAGATCTTCCCCTCCACCGTGGATATCTATGGTATCGCCAAAGATCTTCCAAACCATCGATGAACACTCTATATGCCATCCCGGCCTACCATAACCCCAAGGAGAGCTGTACTTCGGCTCTTCTTCGTAAAACTTCCATAAGGCGAAATCTAAGGGATTTTTCTTAGTAGGATCTACCTCTACTCTCGCTCCTGCCTTCAGCTCTTCGGGATTTATCTTGGATAGCTTCCCGTACTCTTTAAATTTAGGAACGTTAAAGTAAATTCCCGTCTTCGTTCTATAGGCGTACCCCTTATCCATTAGACCCTTTATCATCTCATGCATAACGGATATGAACTCGGTTGCTTTAGGGTAGCTTTCAACTCTTTCGATATTTAGAGCATCGAAATCCTTGAAGTATGCCTCAATAAATCTACTTGATACCTCTTCAACCGTAAGGCCCATTTCCTTCGCTCTCTTGATTATCTTATCATCTATGTCCGTAAAGTTTTGTACGTGTCTTAGTTTAAATCCCTTCTTCTTCAAGAGCCTCCTCAATACATCGAAAACTACGATGGTTCTGGCATGTCCTAAGTGACTATAATCGTAAACCGTTACTCCACATACGTACATTTTGATCTCCGGTTTTTCTCTTACATCGAGTTTTACCTTCTCACCCGTAAGGGTATCCTTAAGGTAAACGAAAGGGCTTCACTATCTCACCTACCTCAAAAGCTTACTTAAAACCATTCTATCGCTATCTACCCATCCAGACTTTTCCGTTTTAACCCACACGGGCTTCTTCTTCAAAACCATCTGTAAGCACGCTATAAGAGAGGAGATAGCTAGGATCAAGGTGTAAAGGTACACCAGAGGAGATATCCTCATCAATTCATGAGCTTCCGGGCCCACTATCAACATAAGGCCTACATTTAAAGCAATTAAGCCTAGCAAGTTAGCCCCGATAAAGCCCGCTATAAATAAAACGAGAAGAAGACCGGTTAAATAGTGAAAGCTTAAAGCATACAGTGCGTACGAGAACAATGTTAAAGCGGCGAAAAAGGGGGTTGTGAGGAGCAGTAGGAAATCTAAAGCGAGCTTCTTCTTCACCTTCCATAGAAGATCTATATGCTTTATAGCGGTCTCCATATACCCTCTATACCACCTTATCCTCTGCTTAAGAAGAATAGGGATTTTTCCAGGAACCTCAAGCCATACGAAACCGTTTAAGAAATACCCTTTATATCCCATTTTAAGCAATCTAGCTCCTAGCTCCACATCTTCGGCTAAACACGTATTCCATCCCTTAGCTTTCAGCAGTAGTTTTCTATCTATGAACGAAAAGCTTCCAGATATAGGAACGTTCAACCCTAACTTCATCCTCCCAAGTCCCATTAACCTCCAAGAAATTTCCTCGAAAACGGCTAACTTCGCGATTAAGCTCTCCTTCTTATTAACTACCTTAAAGTAACCTACAAGTATTTTCTTTCCTCTCCTATATTCATTCGCCGCCTTTAGGAAGATATCGGGCTCCGGTATGCAATCCGCGTCCAGTAGAGCTATAAGCTCTCCTGTAGCGTGTTTCAGCCCTTCGTTAAGAGCTCTAGGCTTTCCCTTGTTATTTTCCTCTAAATGTATAACTTTAATCCTACTATCTTTCTCTTTATATTCTAATAACAG
>CAYQTV010000040.1:4057-7393 GCA_964420525.1 uncultured Nitrososphaerales archaeon
CGTGCCATCGGTAGAACCATCCTCTACGAATATGATTTCAAGTTTTTCCTTTGGATAATTTACCCTATTTAAAGCGTCTAAAAGCCTTCCTATCAACTTTGCTTCATTTCTAACGGGAATAAGTATGGAAATTTTAGGGAGTCCTTCATAGCTTAAATTAAATGAGTTTTCCACAGTTCTCTCTTTCCTTAAAACGTACCCCCCTGTAACTAAAATTCCTCCCCAGTAAAGGGAGTAGATGCTAAATAATGCTCCGAAGAACAAGAGCACGTACAATAGCACTTTTTCCATTAAGAGGCAACTTAAACCCTCTTATGTATAAATTTTACTAGCAAATTTGTTAAAGCATCGACTAAACCTTAAGTAGCTACATTCATGGGATCTGGAATATGGAAGTATACGTAAGAAAGGCCGATGGTAGACTCGAACCTTTTGATGAAGCAAAAGTTAGGCGAACTTTGAAGAGAATCGGAACGCCCTCAGATCGCATAGATCTAGTGGTTGAAGAAGTAAAGGAAAGGATATACAACGGGATATCGACGAAAGATATTTACCTCATTATTAGGGATCAGCTTAGAAAGTTAAGACACCCATCTTCAGAGAGGGTTAGGCTTAAGGAGGCGATGATGTTACTAGGGCCCTCGGGCTTTAAGTTTGAGGGCTTTATCGCCGAGCTTTTCGAGAAATTAGGATATAAAACTAGGCTAGATGTGGTCTTAAAAGGTAAATGCGCTAATCACGAAATCGATGTGCTACTAAATGATAACATAATAGTAGAGTGTAAGTATCACAACCAAGCCGGCATATATACGGGCCTTAAAGAAGCGCTTTATACCGCTATGAGAGCTATAGATTTAATGGAAGCGGGTTTCAACGTCGAAGAGGTATGGCTAGTTACCAATACGAAGTTTAGTAGAGAGGCTAGGGAATTCGCAAAATGTAGAGGGATTAAGTTATTAGGGTGGAGAGAACCGGAGGATAGAGGGCTAGAGGATATTATCGAGGAATTTAAATTATACCCGATAACGATGCTTTCTACGATAACAAATGAAGAGCTCAACTTGTTAGCAAAGGAGAGGGTATATACGCTAAGCTCTCTAATATTTAGGAATATCGAGAATATAAGGGAAGATAGGTTACGAGAGTTGAGAAAGGAAGCTCGAAAAATAATTGAAAAAGGTTAATAAGCCGATAGTTAAAGTTAAGCTTGAATGATAAAGGAAAGTGTGGTCGCTAAGTTCTGGAAGCCCCACTACGATGGTAGAGTACTTTGTACTCTTTGTCCTAGGTTCTGCAGCATTCCGGAAGGTAAGGTAGGTTTTTGCGGAGTTAGGAAAAACATTGGGGGAAAGCTATACTCTTTAAATTACGGTAGGCTTACGGCTAGAGCTATCGATCCAATAGAAAAGAAACCGCTAGTACATTTCAAGCCCGGGAGCTGGGTTTACAGCATATCTACGGCCGGATGTAATTTTGCTTGCCAATTCTGTCAAAACTACGATATAAGCCAGAGGAGAAAGGTAACTGAACCCTATACCTCTCCTGAGGATTTAATAGAAGACGTAATAGCGAGCAGAGCAGACGGGCTTACCGGAACGTACAATGAGCCCGTAATCCAAACAGAATACCTAATAGATGTTATGAGATTAGCGAAGAAGAACGGTCTTTTCACTACTTGGGTTACAAACGGCTACATAACGGAGGAGGCTTTAGAGGAAGTCGCTCCTCTATTAGATGCGGCTACGGTAGACTTTAAGGGAAACGCTAATCCGGAGTTTTACAGAAAATACATGATGGTACCTTCTCCAGATCCTATATTTACCGCTTTAGAGATCATGAAGGAGAAAGGAGTACATGTAGAGATAACTAACCTCGTAGTTCCAACTCCTGAAGGATCTAGAGATGAGGACGTGAAAAAGCTAGCGAGATGGATAGTAGATCATTTAGGCGAGGACGTCCCTATGCACTTCCTACGTTTCCATCCAGATTATAGAATGCTAGATACCCCTCCCACTCCTAGAGAACAGCTCATAAGGTACTGGAATATAGCTAAGGAGGAAGGAGTTAAGTACGTGTATATAGGGAATTTGTGGGATCCTAAATACGAAAGCACTTACTGTCCAAATTGTGGTGCGTTACTAATTGAGAGACATCTATACAATGTTAAGATCTACTTAAAGTCGGATGCCTCATGTCCACAATGTGGACATAGAACCAGCATCGTTCTCTAAAAAGCTTAAATCTCATAAACAGGTCGGTGAAATAAGATGGTAGCCGTCCTAGTTGAAAACCTTTGTAAAAGCTTCGGCGTTCTCGAGGTATTACACAACGTTTCGTTTACGATTGAAGAAGGGGAGATCTTCGGCTTAATCGGTCCTAATGGAGCTGGTAAAACTACGACTTTAAGGATCTTAGCTACTCTCCTCCTACCCACTAAGGGGAAAGTAGAGATCTTCGGTTTAAATGTAATTGAGAATCCGGATAAGGTTAGGAGGATAATATCGTACTTAGCTGAGGATTCCGGAGCTTATAGAAACTTATCTGGTAGAGAATACCTAAAGTTCTTGGCGAAGATCTTCTACGACAACAGAGAAGAGGCTCAGAAGGCTATAGATGAAGCGATAGCTATGTCAGGGCTTGAAAATAGGATAGATGATAAAGTAAAAACTTATAGCAAAGGAATGAAGAGGAGGCTTCAAGTAGCTAGGGTTTTCATGATTAAGCCTAAGCTCGCTATTTTAGATGAGCCTACAACAGGCTTAGATGTTATACATAGTCAGGAGATAAGGAAGGCGATAAGGACCTATTCAAAGGAGAGAGGCGTAACGGTTATCCTATCAAGCCATAACATGTTCGAGGTGGAGTTCCTTTGCGATAGAATAGCCTTGATAGATAGAGGAAGGATATTAGAAATGGGAGCTCCTCATGAAATTAAAAAGAAATATAATGCGTTAAACTTAGAGGAGGCCTTCGTTAAGGTGGTTCAGGGTGGTTAGAAAGCTAACCGCTTTAATTGAGAAGGAGATAAAGGACCTTTTGAGAGATCCGAGGATATACATAGGCCTCATTATCCCCTTATTGATCTTCCCTTTAATGAACAGCATAGCGGCGGCCACGATTGCTCCAGCTCTAGAAAAAGCTCAGCATCTCAATATAGCCTTACTGGACGAGGATAAAACACAAACTAGCTTTTCCGTTAGGCAGTTCTTGGAAAATTACGGATTTTCAGTTTTCGAAATTAAAGAAAATGAGAAACAAAAGGTGCTAAATTCAAAGGAATTCGATGCCTTAATTGAGATCCCTTCAGGATTTGGAAGAAGTATAGAATCCTTTAAT
>CAYQTV010000041.1:0-4711 GCA_964420525.1 uncultured Nitrososphaerales archaeon
ACAACAGGCTCGCTATGGCTGCTGTGAGAGAGATAATTAGGCAGAACATAAGGGATTTAATAATAGCCAAAACGCTTTGTTCGTTCGATGTCGAACTACTGTTAGCAGCTGGGCTAGTTAAAAAGGTGATATCGAGCTGGACGAGCATAGGAGTTGTATGGGGGGTATCTAGGATATTTAGAATGAGGGTTGAGAGCGGGGAAGTTGAATTTGAAGAATGGAGTAATTTAGGAATAAACTTGAGGTTTAAAGCCGCGGCAATGGGCGTTCCATTCCTTCCAACCTTCGCAATGCTCGGTTCAGATCTTCCTAAGATAAATAAAGCCAAGACTATAACGTGTCCATATACGGGATTGAAGTTAATTGCGGTTCCCGCCTTATTCCCAGATGTAGCGATAATACACGTTCAAAGAGCGGATAAGTACGGAAACGCTATAATAGATGGGCCGGTTTTCGCTGATCCAGATATAGCCAGAGCCGCTAAACACGTCATAATAACCGCCGAGGAAATAGTAGATACTAATGAAATAAGAAGAGAGGCGGATAAGACGTGCATACCCTTCTTCTTGGTAGATGCTGTAGTCTGTGCACCCTTCGGATCGCATCCTTATGATTGCTTTGGATATTACGATATAGACTACGAACACGTAGATGATTACGTAAACGCCGTTAAGGAAAGGAAGTTAGAAGCCGCTCAGGAGTATCTACAGGAATACGTATACAGCGTTAAAGATCACTTCGAATACCTACAGAAGATACCTTTAGAAAGGGTGCTAGCTAAGGTTCACAGAGCTAAGGCTATTAGGTACGGGTGGGAGTAATGACCGAGCTAAAATATACCGGAGCTGAAATAGCCGCGGTAGTAGCGGCTAGATCCGTCGAGGATAACAAGGTGGTCTTTACTGGAACGGGGCTGCCTTTGATGGCTATGGCGCTGGCTCAGAAGCTCTATGCCCCTAATCTAGTTATCGTCTTCGAAGGAGGACAGGTACAGCCTATACTATCTGGAAAGTATATGCCGTTTTCTCCAAACGATATCAGAGCTGGATATAAAGCCGTAATGCTCGCCTCGACTACCGATGTACTCTGTCTAATGCAAAGAGGTCACGTAGATTATGGATTTATTAGCGGAGCTCAAATAGATCAATACGGTAACGTGAACACATCGTTTATCGGAGATTATAGGAAGCCAAAAGTCAGGTTACCCGGTAGCGGAGGGGCTAACGATATAGCATCGCTCGCTAGCAAAGTAATTATAATAACTAGGCACGAGAAGAGAAGGTTTGTTGAGAAGGTAGACTTTATAACTAGTCCCGGAAACGTTGATGAAAAGGGCAGGGAATATCATGGCTTGATATTCGGAAAGCCGTTGCTAATAATAACTGGTTTAGCCGTTATGGACTATCATCCAGAGCTTAAGAGGGTTAGGCTTAAGGCCTTGCATCCCGGAGTAACCTTAGAACAGGTCCTAGATAACATGGGCTTCAAGCCAATAATACCAGATAAAATCGAGGTTACGAAACCTCCTACTGAAGAAGAACTCAGGATACTGAGGGAGATGGATCCAGAAGGCAGATGGGTAGAACATCCTAAGTAAATTATAAATTTTTTAAAGTTCGCTATCCAATCTACGATTAACGTAGTGAATCCGCTTTTTTTAAGAAAAATTTATTAAGGGATGCAATAGGCTAGATTTACCGATTACCATGCCAACCTTCACTCCCGCTCCATTTGACTATTATGCCGTTAAATCTCTGGACGAAGCGATCGCTATGTTAAAGGAAAACGAAGACGCGAAGGTCATTGCGGGAGGACAGAGCCTTCTTCCGATGATGAAATTAAGGCTTCTAACTCCGAAGATATTAATCGATATAGGCAAAATTCCAGGACTGAATTACATAAGGGAGGAGGGAAATGAATTAGCAATAGGAGCTCTAACTACTCACGATGATATCGCGGTTTCAGATCTTGTAAAACGTAAATGCCCTCTTCTAAGCGAAGCGGCAAGTAAAATAGCCGATCAACAAATCAGGAATAGAGGAACTATTGGAGGAAGCATAAGTCATGCGGATCCTGCCGCAGATTACCTACCTACGTTACTAGTCTTAGGTGCGAAGGTAGTTACTAAGGGTCCAAATGGGGAGAGAATCATAGAGGCTAAGGACTTCTTCATAGACGTCTTCACCACAGCCTTAGAAGAGGCGGAATTAGTAAGGGAAGTCAGAGTGCCAATTATGGAGGAGAAAGCGGGATACGCGTTCATGAAGTTCATTAAGAGAGAACTGGAGTTCGCTACGGTAAACGCTGCTATAATCTTAAGCCTAGACGAGAACGATATAGTTAAAGACGTTAGGATTGGGTTAGGGGCGGTGGGACCTAAGCCTATAAGAGCTAAGAAGGTAGAGGAAATGCTCCTGGGAAAGAAGATAAGTAAAGAGCTAATTGAAGAGGCCTCCCAATATGCGGATGAGGGAACAGATCCTCCCTCAGACGTACATGCAAGCGCTGAGTACAGAAGGCATTTAACGAAGGTAATAACTAAGAGGGGATTGCTTAAAGCTCTTGAAAGGATAAAGGGTGGTTCGATATGAAGAGGAGGGTAACTATTAAGATAAATGGGAGAGAATATTCAGCTGAAGTAGAGGATAGAATGCTCCTAGTTCAGTTTATAAGGGAGGTCGCTGGACTAACGGGAACGCACATAGGATGCGATACCGGACATTGCGGAGCTTGTACGGTGATAATGAACGGCAAGTCCGTTAAATCGTGTATGGTCCTAGCGGTTCAAGCCGATGGAGCTGAAATACTAACAGTTGAAGGCTTAGCTAAAGACGGAGAGCTCCATCCATTGCAAAAGGCGTTTAATAAGAACTTCGCCGTCCAGTGTGGGTTCTGTACGCCTGGGATGCTCATGTCTGCCTACTTCCTATTAAGTAGAAATCCCAATCCGACCGAAGAAGAGATAAAGGAGGGCATCGCGGGAAATCTATGTAGATGTGAAGGATATCCCAATATAATAAAGGCTATAAAGGAAGCAGCTCAGGAGCTACAAAAAGAAAAATCAACTTCTTAATTTTTTAAGCTCCCTGAGCTTTTTCTCTGTATAGGTAGTACTTCACCATATTATCCATAACCCTAACGGCTATCTCTGGAAAGTCGTAAGCTGGAATGCCATTCTCCTCTAAAGCCTTTTTACTTTCCATCGCCGAATCTCCGAACCCAAGAACAGCAATTACCGGTTTCTTTCTATCCTCCGGTTGTGAATTATAAGCTTTAGCGAGCTCTATAGCCCATTCTCTTTGAGGCAGAAAAGCTGGAGGCGTAGTTAGGAATATAACTCCATCTACTCCATCTTCGTTAAGAACTATCCTAAGAGCCTCATAGTGTAGCTTTTCAGTAACAGAACCCGTCATATCTACGTATCCATCAGGCCTTCCCACCGTTGCCGTTGGAGCTAGTATTTCCCTTAACCTCTGTTTAGCCTCTTCTGAGAAGCTTGCCATCCTTAGATATCTAGAGCTCGCTATTTCTTCAACACATAAAGTACCAAGACCACCACATACCGTAAGCACGGCTATTCTATTCCCTCTAATTAAAGGCAATTTCTCAAAAGCCCTAGTAGTATGATATAGCTCTTGCAGAGTATAGGCCCTGATTATCCCCGTTTGCTTAAACACGGCATCCCATATTTGATCTTCTCCAGCCATAGCTCCAGTATGTGAAGATGCAGCAGCCGCTCCTGCTTGAGTTCTTCCAGGCTTTAAGACGATTATCGGCTTTTTAGCCGATACCTTTTTAGCTACTTCTAGGAATCTCTTGCCGTCGTTATATCCCTCTAAGTAAACCCATATTACCTTAGTAGTAGAGACGTCCGCTAGGTATTCCATTACCTCCACCACGTCTATGTCGGCCATATTTCCAAAAGATATGAACTTGTCAAGCCCTATTAGATCATGAGCCTTTGCCCACATTAGGAAGGAACAGCTCAAAGCTCCGCTTTGGGTTATTACGCTCACTCCTCCCTTTTTATAATCTCCAACGTCAAATGTAGTATTGACTTTGCTTGTGGTATCGATTATCCCTTGACAGTTAGGACCTATTAACCTTATTCCAACTGAATTAAGTAGCTCCTTTAGTCTCCTCTCCCTTTCCTCTCCTTCCTTAGTTCCGGTCTCCTTAAATCCTCCTCCAACCATAACGACTCCAACGGTATCGTTAAACTTCTTCTTCCTAGGGATCAGCTCTTCTTCGACTATCTTTAAGGTAACGGGAGCTGGAACTACGAAAACTACGAGTTCTATAGGCTCTGGAACTTCGGATAGCGATTTATAGCACTTAAAGCCTAGGATTTGATCCGCTTTAGGATTTATAGGGAAGACCTTTCCCTTGTATCCGATGTCTACTATGTTCTTCAAAATTTCATGTCCAGGTTTTTTAGGATCTGTAGATGCTCCAACGACAGCTATACTCCTCGCATTGAATATCCTATCTAAGGATTCATTCATATTTATCCTATCGATTTTGTGCTATTTTTAAACTTTTTGTATAGGGAAGGAGTCGTTAATAGAAGAAGTTAAACCGCTTTCGAGAAATAGCTTTAATAGGACGCATTCTAAGCTAAGTTAGATTGAAGGTGGACTTAGATATCTTCATATCTCCCTCCTCCGTAGCCGTCGTTGGAGCTTCGAGTGAGGAGGGGAAAGCAGGAAAT
>CAYQTV010000041.1:4721-7314 GCA_964420525.1 uncultured Nitrososphaerales archaeon
GGAAATATAGTGCTTAGAAGCTTATTAGAAAGCTATAGGGGGAGGATCTACCCTGTTAATCCCAAGTACGATAATGTGTTAGGCTTACCCTGTTACCGTAGGCTAATCGATATTAAGGAAAGAGTAGACGTAGCTATCGTCGTCGTTCCAGCTAATATCGTTAAGAACGTAGTTAGAGATGCTGGAGAAGCCGGTATTAAAGGCCTAATTGTAGTATCTGGTGGTTTTTCGGAGATCGGGAGGAGGGATCTAGAAAGGGAAGTATTAGAGGAGGCTAGGAAGTGGGGAATAAGGATCCTTGGACCGAATACCATGGGAGTTCTAAACCTTTACAACGGCTTCAATACCTTCTTTACCCCTCGTTTAAAGAGGATGTCGAACGGGGAAGTAACGGATACCTATTCTATACCTAGAAGAGGAGGCGTTACCGTAATAACTCAGAGCGGAGGGCTAGGGACTACCATTATGGATCACTTAATGCTAGCCGATATAGGAGTAAGGTGTTTCGTCGGTACTGGAAATCAGCTAGACCTCGACGTTAGCGATTTTATAGAATATTTCGCCGAAGATCCGAATACGGATCTAATTTTCCTTTACCTTGAAGGGGTTAAGAACGGAAGGAAGTTCATTGAGAAAGCATGGGAAGCCTCTAGAAAGAAACCTATAGTGGCTATTAGGGCTGGGAAGACAACGACGGGAAGAAGGGCAGCGATGACTCATACGGCATCGATGATAACGAGCAAAGAAATCTACGATATCGCTCTAGAGAGAGCTGGAATAATTGAGGCAGAGACGATAGAAGATGCCGTAGATATGATAGAAGCTCTTCTCTCGCTTAAACCCATTCAAAAAGACGAAATCTTCATCTTAAGTAATGGCGGTGGAGGAGGCGTTATAGCTGCCGATTTTTGCGAAGCACTGGGTTTTAAACTTAAGCAGCCGGAAGGCCCCTTCTTAAAGGCACTAAAAGACGCGATATCTAAAGGCCTTCTTCCCTCTATAATGGTGCCAGCAAATCCATTAGATTTAACGGGTAGCGCAACCGATGAACACTACTCCCTGGCAATCGATATGATATCCAAGTACTCAGGAGCCTCATGCATCCTCGCTTTAGTTTTCTTTATAGCTCCAGCTATAACGGATAAAGTGGTAAAGATCTTCAATCGTGCTAAATCTCACATACCCATCGTTACGTGTATTGTAGGAGAAGCTGGATACGAAAAGAAGGTAAGGGGTTTACTGAAGGGCTTAAAGATACCTTGTTATCCTACCCCTGAGAAGGCAGCTAAGGGTCTGAAGGCTTTGAGGCTTAGAGCTAAATGCTTAGAAATGCCTAAACCGCCTCTGTTAAAGCTAAGCGATCGAAATAAGGTGAGATGGTTAGATGAACACGTAAAAGCTGAGGTTTTAATTGAGCCCTATTCGTATAAGCTAATATCTGAATACGGTATTTCCTTCCCCAATTCAGTAATGATTAAAGATCTAAATGATCTTAAAAACGCCTTAAGAACTGTAAACGAGCCGTTTGCGATGAAGGCTGTTTCTCCTGAACTGCTTCATAAGACGGATGTCGGAGGAGTTATCTTAAATCTGAAGCGTGAAGAAGCTGAAGAAGCATATTGTAAGCTAACTTCGAGCTTGAAGAACCTAAGCGGCGTTTTAATTCAAGAGATGGTAGAGGGCATTGAAGTCTTAGTCTCCGGATTTAGAGATCCTACCTTTGGACCGATGGTCTCCGTTGCCTCAGGAGGGATATATACAGAGTTATTAAGAGACTACGTTTTAGACCTCGCTCCTATATCTGTAGACCGAGCTTTACGCATGATCGGTCGATTGAAAATATATCCAATTTTAGCGGGCTATAGAGGAGGTAAGAGGTACGATGTAGAGGATCTCGCTAATGTACTAGTTAAGGTTTCTAATATGATAATTGAGAACCCAACGATAAGAGAGGTAGAGCTCAATCCGGTAATCGTTAAGGAGAAGGGAGCGTACGTTGTAGATGCGAAGGTTCTACTAAGGAGTTAGACGTTTTACTCCACTTCCTCTTTAGATCTTATAGCGGTATTTATCATAATCTTCGATATATCCGATATACAATCTAATATCCTCGTTAAATGGGTTAACAGGACTCGATCGCTTATTGAGTTCAAAAGCTTCTCACATATAAGATGCCTTGAGTAGATAACGTTGATCAACTTCCTCAAATCACCTTCATTAAATGCTTTTAAACATTCATGGTAAAAACTGGACATGTCGTTAATTATGCTTTTAGGCACCTTATTTCCGTTCTCAATTTCGTACACTAATTCTCTAACGTAGTCCGAGATGCTTTCGAGCTTTTCCATAACGCTGAGATAGTACATAGCATCTACGTAACTGATCTCGCTATCAAGTTCTTTAAATGAAATAATCCTATTTACCTTCCTTTGAATAGCTAAGTAGAACCTATCGATTTCTTCCTCGACATCCTCTATTACCTCAGCCCTTCCTACACCGTCTATCAACGTAGGTAGATAGTCGAGAGCTAGACCTATAAGCTGAAAGCTTCTAGTAAGCAGGGAAGATAGATCATTTAAGGAAGTTACCTCTT
>CAYQTV010000042.1:0-7303 GCA_964420525.1 uncultured Nitrososphaerales archaeon
AAGTTGGATGCGATTTTAGTCAGCGATGATAAAGAGTTGATTAAGATAGCTAAAAAGCTGAAGGTAAACGGTATAACGAGTAAGGAGCTAATTAATTTACTGTACAGTAAGGATTAGCAAAATCTACGAGCTATTTTAAGAAGTAGGGAAAGGGATTTGAATGCTTCATCGAAATAGCTTTAGCCCCCAAAAAACCCTTCTAGACTTTCCATCTATACGTCAATATCTTTAATGATCTGATTGCGTTCAGTTCTTGAGAATTTCAGCTCAGATAATATCTTCCTTGCTTCATTAAAGTATCGATAGGAGACATTCTTCTAATTAATTTTAACATCCTGTCTAATATTTATAATGATCTTTACTGAGGAGGTGTATAGCTTACTTCCTAAGATGTATTTCGATTATGTCTCTATCCTCAAGCTTATGTTCTAAGCCAACCCTCATTCCGGGGTATTTAGCAGAAGGTCCCCATATCTTAGCATACTTAAAGTGCTTTACAAAATCTCTATGTATTAACTTAGCTACATCTTGTACCGTAGATCCTCTTTTTAACACTAAAGGAGTAGATGAAGGAGCTTCATTTGGCTGTTTAGTATAAACCCTTATTAAGTCGAGCATGTCGAAAAGGGTTCTACATATATCCTCTAGCCCCTTATTTTCTAGAGCTGAAACGGGTATAATGGGGATCTCCTTTGGAACTACTTTCCTTAGCTTTTCGTAGTTCTCTAAAGCTCCTTCGACATCGATCTTGTTAGCTACGATAATCGTAGGCTTATAGGAAACGTTTCCGAATATCGATTTCTCTACGTCATCTAAAGTTACCTCTCCAGCGATCTTAACTACGGCGTTGTATATCCTGTAGCTCTTCAGAAGCTTAATTACATCGTCCACCGTGCATCCTATTAGCCTGCCCGATAGAACTACTTTAATTCCTACACCTCCTTTCTCGATAGCTACTTGACCCTTAGGCTTCTTAACGTAGATGTTAACCTTGGAAAGCTCGCTTAGTATCACCTTTAGCTGTTCTACCGGATCGCTAGATAGATCGAGCACTATTACTAAACCGTCCGCATTTCTAGCGAGCCCCAAGACCTTAGTTCCCCAAGCAACTCCTTCGGCGGCTCCAGGCATTAACGCAGGAGCCTCGATAAATTGAAATCTTATATCTTCGTATTGAGGCATGCCGGGTACTGGAAACTTCGTAGTATACGGATAATCGGATACCTCAACTTTTGCATTTGAAAGTCTGGATAACAAAAGACTTTTCCCTACGTTCGTAAGCCCTAACATAACCACTTGAGCGGCTCCTTCCTTCTCTATGAAGAAGCTCGGTCCTCTTCCGACCTTCTTCCTCCTCTTCTCCTCTAACTCCTCCCTAAGCTCGGCAAGCCTCCTCTTAGCCCAGTAAAGGAGGTTTTCAGTGCCCTTATGCTTAGGGACCGCCGATATGAACTCCTTTAAGGCCTCGATTTTCTCCTCGATAGTTCTAGCTTCCCTAACTTTAGCCCATTTAGCCTTAGCTTCCGAAGGCAGATTAGCCGGCATCGATATACCCTCCTGCTCAGAATACCATCGTATAATTAATTTTATCATAAAATAATTAAACTAATTCATAATTAAATATATATTATAATATCGCTACCTTAGTTCTCGAAATATTTGGAATTTACACCTTATTAGAAAATATGAGGATATATGAGATTTTTCGAGAATTCAAGGTTAATTGGGGTTAAAGCCATAGATTTCTCGAATGAAATACCCGTCATGTAAAAAAGCGTTTAGGAAGATGGTAGGCCTAAAGGGAATTGTGGGATTAGCATGTAAGCTCTTATGAATCCAAGCTTACGTAAAAACGATGTGCAAATACATGGAGATCTTTAAGAGTTACAAGGATTACATAGGATACGGCTACGTAATTGGGAAGAAGCCTAAAATAAAAATTCAAATTGGAGGTCCTCTATCTGTAATGATATTCGTTATTGCGTCTATGGCGTGTTTCCAGACCCACATATCTCATCACCCCCTTCTCACTTTTCCTCTATGTAAAAATAAGAATAGAGGTTGTATATAAATTTTTCTCATTTATGTGATTTGAAAAAATGAGAAATATTTATAAATTAGCTATGTGTTGAGTGAGGTAAATTGATCAAGGCGGCTTACAAAATAGATAGACGGGAAGAGGATAAGGTAGTGGAGATCTCCCTTAGGGGATCCTCTTTAACCTTTGAACAGGTTAGGGGAGCTTTACTGGAGGTCAAGGAGCTCTTCGATAAGGGGTATAAGGTTAAGATCAAGGGGTACCTATCTCGTAAAAGCGAGGCTATCGAGGCCTTCATGTTCGCCGTGAACTTCCTAGGCTATAACGAAAGAGTGGTATTTGAAGAGAAGGCGAGATATCGTAAAAAGGATAGGAAGGTGCTGAGGAAGAAGGCCATAGAGCTTAGCAGGAAGGGGCTATCGGTTAAAGATATAGTTGCCGAGATTAACGTGCCGATGAAAACCGTTTATAGATGGCTCAAGGAGGAGAGGAGAGGTTATTAGTAGATCCGTACGCCTTTAATCTCCTTGTCCGTGCAATCTGTAGAGGAGTACGTATTCTTCGACTTCTTCGCTATCTAGTATCTGTTCGAGCCATCTTCCGGCTTCTAAGACCAGCGTCATAGGAGATCTGCTCTTTTCAGGGGTATATATCTTTTTTGTTATATGCCGAACTGCTATTAGTCGATAGTAGAAGAAATTAGCTGATAGGTCCTACTTAAGCGAGAAGCTGATGTGGAAACCCTTAGACTTAACGACTATTGCGATTACTAGTAAAGCGGTAACTCCGGCTAAGCCTCTAAAGAGGGCGCGTAAAGTTAACAGACGGAAAGGCCCCAAGCGAGTATAGCCTTGATCTCCATGCCTAAGAGGCTTGAGATCGAGAACTTAACGGCTACATGAGATATGTTGCCTAGAACTCTATTTTAGAAGAGCATTATGACCTTTAAAACTCCCATCATTTCTAACTTTTTACGTTTTATCTTGCTTGCAAGCTTATACCCGATAGGAACGCCTTAAATGTGATCTTAACAATTAAATAACCAATTAAGGTAGCATCGAGGTGTATTATGATCGATTTATCGTACAAGGTTAGGTGGATCGATAGAAGCTTAGCTACCTCCCCTATGCTCTTCAACGAAGAGCTCCGAGAAGTAGCGAGGACGTTTAATGCTGTCGTCGCGTTAGCAGAAGCGCACGAAGTCGAATACGATTTTAAGAAGTTGGAGGAGCTCGGGGTAGAGGTTCTCCATAGGCCTATAAGGGATCATACAGCTCCTAACTTGATATATCTCCACAAGATAGTGGAGGAGGCCCTAAATCGAATCGAGGAAGGGAAACGCGTTCTAGTACACTGCGTTGGAGGGCTGGGTAGGAGCGGTACTATTGCGGCTTCGTACCTTTCATCTAAGTACGGCTACGATGGTGCTACGGCTCTAGCTAAGGTTAGGGAGAAGGTTGTAGGGGCAGTTGAAGCCAAAGCGCAAGAGGCTACTGTTTACGCGTACGCTCTTCTAGTTAAATTGCTTGGCCGTCATACTTTAAACGAGGTTATCGGAGTTGGAGAAAGGTACAATTGGGGTAGAGGGCGTAAACACGCAAGCAAGGTAACCCAATTAACCTTAAGGATGTGGGAGCCCTTAGGAGAGCTCTTAGGCTTAGGAGAAAGGGAAGGTAAGGCTTTAGCTATAGCCTCGTTGCTTCATGATATAGGCGTATGCGTAGATGAGGATAGCCATCACGAATACTCCTATAAGATGATTTTAGAGTCCGATGAATTGAAAAGATGTCTTGAAGATTACGTACATAGGCTTTCAGCTCTTACGGCATTGCATCATCGAAAGAGAACGGATCCGTTAAACGATCCCAGAACGAAGGGACTCGAGGAGGTAGTAGCTAAAACGGCTTCGTTAATAAGGATAGGAGACGCCCTAGATAGCAGATCGAGACAAACCGTAGATGATCTATCGATCGAGGTGAGTGATGATAACGTAGTGATAGCGGTTTACGGCTTCGACTGTAGATATGAAATTGAACAAGCTGAGGAGAAATCTAAGCTTTTAAAAGAGGTCCTAGGGAAAAACGTAATCGTAAGGCACGATATACTTTATTGAATCTCATTAAATGTAACGGGTAAATTGAGCTACTTGGAAATTTCCACAATAATGGCTATCAAAATCTTTAAGTAGTACTAAAAGGTACTACTTTTTTGTGAAGCTCGTTAAAGTAACTAGGAAAAGCCAGATAACAATTCCAATTGAAGTGAGGAGAAAGTTAGGAATAAGGGAAGGAGACTTTCTCTACGTTGACGTTGAAGGAGATAAAATAGTGATTGAAAAGCCTGGGGAGCTAAAGCCTGGAAAGCCCGTTGGAGAGGAAGAGTATAGAAAGGTTCTCTTGGAATTAGAGGAGATGAGGGATAGGTGGCGTTAATAGCCGATACGAGGTTTCTCTTAACCTTCTTCTTCCCTCCAAACGAGAACGTAGCAAAAGCTCTTCAAAAGTTCATGCTTAAAGCTGTGAGAGAGCTGGTAATTCCATCAATAGTTGTAGTTGAGTTCATTAAGATAGGCGGTAAGAGAATTGGATATGAGAGATCTAAAATTAAAATAAGGATGCTGGAAAGCAAGGGATCTCGGATAGAGCCTTTTACGCCTGAAGATGCTTATATCGCTGGGAAGATGCTTTTGGAAAACCCGGATATTCCTTTTGCAGATGCATGTATAGCTTCAATAGCTAAAAGGTTGAAGGGTAAGGTAGTGAGCGATGATCAACATTTCAGACGATTAGGGATAAGGACATTTTGGCCTATTAAGGGAAGTTAAGGCTTTATGGAAGAATTACAGAATAAAAAGTAGAAGTTTAAATTTTAAGTTTATAGAAAGGCGCTTACGAAGGCCTTTTATGAAATCCTTCCGCTTATTCAAAGGTCACATTGGAGAGTTGCGTATAAGCGATAAGAAGCACAGTAGCAAAGTATATAGTTGAAGAACCTTTGACGTTATGCATGAACGGAGAAGCAGAGGAGTTAATTAATGCCTTAAAGGTAAATGATAGAATTGAAGTTTACGAAGGGAGAGAGGAGGCTGTTGAACCGGCAGAGGCTATGGATAAGCTAGCTAGAATGGGTCGAGAGGTTCTTCCAGCTCTTCTCAGAGAGCTTGAGAAGTACTTGAAGGAAGGGCTAGCTAGGTACTACGCTGAGTATATAGCTCGTATATTAGGCGAGATACGTTGTCCGGAATCTATTTCGGCTTTAGTTAGGATGTTGGATGTAGATTGGGACGATTACGCGGTTGAAGCCGCTATATCTTCTTTAGGAAGGTTTGGTGAAGATGTTTTAGATGAGCTTTATAGGTATTTAGATGAGCATGGAGAAGACGAGCTTTCGGCTATAACCGTATTAGATGTAATTAACGAATTTGAAGGAACCGGAGATAGAACCGTAAACGCCTTAATTGGCTTTTTATCTCATAAGAGCGAGAACGTTAGAGCTTACGCAGCTAGATCTCTAGGTAGGTTTGGAGATAAGAGATGTGTTGAGTACTTAGAGGATTTATTAGATGACGTCGAGATCGTAGTCGATGAGGCTAAGCTCTCCTTACGTTTCATACTTGAGGATTCTCCTTACGAGTACAGATCGATCTTATTGAGGAAGGGGTTGATTGGAGAGAGGAGAGCTAAGGAGGTTTTGAGGGAGGTTAGCGATCGTTTGAAGAGCGTAATCGATCAGTACTCGAAGGAGTTTGAAGGGGATGACGTTTACGAAGTAAATCGGGCTTTTCCTAGGTACTTAGCTTCTAAGAACTTAGCGAAGGCGTTTAAAGAACTTGCCGAATACGCTTTCGATGAGTTCGTGTTAGATTACGAGGGATATAAAGCTATAGTGAATATAGCGGATCGTTTAGATGAGAAGGAGGAGATGATAGAGGAGGAGTTTGGGGATTTGATAACGATATTAGACGTCGATTCGGAATTTTGGCGACAAAAGGTATGTAAAGTTGAGAAGAGGGACTTTAAATCGTATACGGTAATCGATGTGAAAAATGAGGTAATTAAATGGTTTAGGAGAGGTAAAGCGAGTATAGCGAAGTATCGCGGATTTATCGTAGGAAAGTACAATAGCGAAAAGATAGCTATCGTTCAGATATTTGAAAAGAAAGGAGAAGTAAACGTAGAGCTTAGGCTACATGGAGAGGATTGGAATGAAGAGGAAATTGGAGATTATTGTAGAGATTTTTGGGAGTTCGTAGAAAAGCTGAGTAGGTAGCTCTCCTACGAAGGGCTTTAATTGAAGGAAGGCTTTGTGAAGAATCGAAGATCTCTAATCGTAAGATGAACGTTCTAAAATGGATAGCTAAATGCTCTTCATTCTAGCTCCGTAGGCGTTACGTGTTGGAACCTCTTAAGGAAGATTGCAGAGTTTATCGAAGTTAATAAGATCGTACCCATGAGAGCGAGGTAAATACTTTCGTTTATAAGTCCGCACTTAAAGCCAAAGACCGATGCGATTATGCCGAAGGTAAGCCTGTAGTTGAAGAGGAAGCCGGCAAAGCTGGCGAACTTAGGGTTACATACCCTTTTTATTACGGAATAGGTTCCGATGAACTTGCTTGCGAAAGCCAGTAAGATTACGGTTGCAGTGATCATTAATACTTCGAGGTTCATTATCTTTAGATCTACCATAGTTCCGGCTTTAAAGAAGAACAAGGGCGACATAAACCCGAATACAATTCCTCTAAGCTTTTCCTCTAAAGTTCCATGTTGTTTGAGCAGTGTAGAGAAGAGCAGGCCAGCTATAAAGACGAATATTACCTCGCTTGCGTATACCTTTTCCGAGATAACGGCTAAGGAGAGAAGTACGAAGAGAATGAACTTCATCTCTAGCTCAACGACATTCCCCTTATACTTCGAGAAGAGCCAACGCCCTATCCTTGGAGCGATGAAGAGCAACCCCAAGGCCGCTAAGACGTACAGGGTTATGGATACGTCTACGAGCCCTAGAAGGAGAGTAAGGGAAACTACGGAGAGAAGATCTACGATCATAGCGGAGCTGAGGAGGACTTGACCTGTCTTAACCTTGAGCAAGCGCTTCTCCTTCAACGCCGGATATACTAGAGCTAATGAGGTAGTGGAAGTAGCTAAGCCTACTAGTAACGAGGACTTAACCCCTAGGCCGAAGAGGAAATGGCTTACGAGGGTTATTACCGTAAATGGAAAGAAATACGCCGATAGGCCTACGGCTAAGCTCCTTACATAATAGCGT
>CAYQTV010000043.1:0-7114 GCA_964420525.1 uncultured Nitrososphaerales archaeon
GTATATCCTTATTCGTTAAGGCAGACGATGTTTCATTCTTATTTGATACAGGTCCGGATCCTGAAGTTTTAGAACACAACATGAATACTTTAAAAGTAGATGTAGAAGATATCGATTTCATAATAATTTCTCATGAACATGGCGATCACGTAGGGGGGATGCCGTATTTAGAGAAGGTGAAGTCTGGAATTACTGTATACGTACCTAGAGGTATGGATATGAAAACGATTAATTATCTTATGAAAAATTTCGAAGTAGTAGAAATTGAAGGACCTGAAGTTATAGCGAGAGGTGTTGTAAGCTCAGGCCCTCTATATGGAGGGGTATACGAACAAGCGGTAGCTATATACGTGAAGAATAGGGGTTTAGTGATTTTAACTGGCTGCTCACATCCAGGAATAGAGTATATTGTTAGCTTTTTCCATAACATCACGGAATTGCCCATATATGCTGTTATAGGAGGTTTTCATTTATCGGGAGCTAAAGTAGAAAGGCTTGAGAAGATCGTAGACACATTTCTTAGTTTAGATGTGAAAATGGTATATCCTATCCATTGCACCGGAGATGTAGCTAGGGAGTTCTTCTCGAAAAGCCTAGGAAGTAGGTATAATGACGGACACGTTGGAATTAAAGTGGAGATTGAAGAATAGGCTTTTCATTTATATACCTCAATTTGTAACTTAATCGTATGAAGAGGTTAGCGGTTATAGATAGCGAGAGATGCGTTGGATGTCAGCTTTGCATGTTCGTATGCAATAGCCGATTTGGTGATGCTGGATTAACGAAATCGGCCATTAAGGTGAGATCTGCTGGAGGAATTGAGAGAGGGTTCGTAGTTGTAGTATGTAGAGCTTGTCCAGATGCTCCTTGTGCATCGGTTTGTCCTACAAACGCTTTAGTAAAGAGGAAGGGAGGAGGAGTCATTTTAAATCCATCGAAGTGTATAGGTTGTATGAACTGTGTTGAAGCCTGTCCTTTTGGAGCTATATTTTGGGACGTTGAGGACAATAAGCCGGTAATCTGCGTTCATTGCGGCTATTGCGTGGACTACTGTCCTCATGGGGTGTTAGCGATGGAGGTGTGGCCGAGATGAGCTTGCCTTCCCAAGTTTTACATATCGATTTAACGAAGAGGAAGTACTGGGTAGAGGATAGAGGAGAGCTCTTCCAGCTTTACCTAGGAGGTACCGGGGTCGCAATTAGGCTTTTAGAGGAGGAATGTCCTAGAGGTGCGGATCCGTTAGGACCGGAAAACCCCATAATATTCGCGGTCGGACCTCTAAACTGCGTTTTGCCTTTAGCTTCTAAAACCGTCGTCATGTTTAAATCGCCTTTAACTGGAAATCTTGGGGAGAGCCACGCTGGAGGTAGAAGCGCTACTGCGATTAGAAGCGCTGGATATGGAGCTATAGTAATTAAGGGAGCGAGCGAAACCCCTGTTTATCTCGCTATTCATGAAGATAAGGTGTACTTCAGAGATGCTAGGGCTTTATGGGGGGTATCTAGCGCTATCACGGTAGGCAGGGTAATTAGAGAGCTAGAGCCTTCTCCCGGCTTAAGAACGATAATGAGGATAGGTAGAGCTGGAGAGAACTTAGTGAGGTATTCAGCGGTTATGCTTGAAACGTATAGACATTTCGGTAGGCTAGGGCTGGGAGCGGTGTTTGGAAGTAAGAAGTTAAAGGCTATCGTGATATCGGGATCTAAGATCGTACGAGTTAAAAATAGGAAGCTCTTTAGAGAGGTTTACAGAGAGATCTACGAGCAGAGCATTAAAACGCCTTTAATGAAGAAGTATTACGAATTAGGGACACCGATTAATATAAGCCCCTTAAATGAGATAAAGGGGCTTCCTATTAAGAACTTAAAGGAAACGAGCTCTCCTCTAGCTGAGAAGATATCGGGAGAGTCGATGGCTGAGAAATATCTAGGCAGAAGGGTAGCATGTTCACATTGTCCGGTAGCGTGTATCCACTTAGCTGCTTTGAGAGAACCCTATCCAGATGAAAAGTACTTCTATAAGACGACGATGATATCCTACGATTACGAACCGATGTACGCCTTGGGGTGTATGCTTGGAGTATTTGAGCCGGAAGGCCTACTTAAGCTATTAGATGCAGTTGAGGTTCTCGGATTGGACGCTATAAGCACGGGGGTTGCTATGGCTTGGGCTACCGAAGCGTTGGAGAGAGGAATAATAAAGAAGGAGGATGTGGAAGTAGAGCTAAAATGGGGAGATTACGAGGCTTACATTAAGGCTATACACAAATTAGCAAATGCATCGAACGAATTCTACAGAGTTCTTGGAATGGGCGTGGAGAAGGCATCCGAAGTATACGGAGGAAGGGAGTTCGCTTTGGCTTTTGGAGGAAATGAGATGCCAGGATATCATACAGGACCTTTAGCGCATATCGGCTTTTTAACTGGTGCTAGACATAGCCATTTAGATAGCGCGGGCTATAGCTTAGATCAAGAACATTTGAAGGAAGGAAAGCTTCCAGATCCGGAGAAGGGAGCGGAAGAGCTATTTAAAGAGGAATGCTGGAGGCAAATACTAACTAGCTTAGTTATATGTCTCTTCGCTAGGAGGATTTACAAGGAAGACGTAACGGTAAAAGCCTTAAGAGTAGTTGGCATTGAAACGAACGTCGAAGAGCTTAGGAAGCTCGGAATCGACATTTTAAAGGCGAAGAACAAGTTCAAAATTAGGGAAGGGTTCGACCCTAGTAAGCTTAGGGTGCCTAAGAGGATATTTGAAACCCTATCGCCTCACGGAAAAATAGAGGAAGGGTATATAAAGAGAGCGGTATCGAAGTTCTTCAAACTAGCGCTCGATTGAGGCAATCGATAAAGTTTTTCTTTACATTAAATAGTTTACTTCCTTAATCTTTATATTTTCTAATATTCTAAAATATTTAGGTTTTGAAAGCCGGCGCTCCAAGATATGAAATACAAGCATCATTCTTTAAGGCTTTAGGACATCCAAGAAGGCTGCAGATCATCCACCTTTTAAGTCAAGGAAGAAAAACTGTAAATGAAATTGCGAGGATTTTAAAGATCTCCCAGTCTAACGTATCGCAACATTTAGCGATCTTAAGAAGTAGCGGTATTGTACAGTATGTGCGGAAGAACCACAACGTCTACTATAGCGTATCCGATCAAAGGATAAATGAGCTATGTGAAATGGTCTGTGATATCTTGAAGAGCATATTAAGTAGAGATTACCTCTAATGGAGAAAAGGCATATCTTTTTAAGCACGGACGAAAGGAATTTAATGAGTATTTCTAATGTAGAAGAATTATAGGGACGACTTAAACAAATTTTATAAAAATAAATATAGGAAGTAGTAAAGAGTTGTAGAGGGAAATGGGGACACTAACTTTAGCTGGACTTTTAGCCTTTGTCTACCTTTTCAACCTACCGTTTGGCTATTGGAGAGCTAATATTAAGAAGCTTACGAAGGAGTGGATGGTTGCCGTTCATCTCCCAGTTCCAGTTATAGTGGCTTTAAGGATAATTTACGGTGTTGATATAGTTCTAATCCCTCTATTCGTCTTGACCTTCTTCCTAGGACAGTTTTCAGGTGGAAAAGTGAGAAGTATTCTAAAGAACATCGCGCCTTTAACCTCGTGTTTAATATGGGATTTAATAAGGATAGCTATGGGTAAAAAAATAGCGAGTTAAAATGATCGACTTCGATAAGGTGGCGGATTTTATCCTCAACTCTAGATCTGAATGTGTATTTGAGGAAGCAGAGGGGATTTTGAAGAGACACGGTTACCATTTAATAGAACCTATGTTCTCCGCTCTTCCCTCAACTGGTGAGAAGCTTAAGTTAGCTTACGTAGATGGAGGGAGTTCCGAGCTCTTATCCCTTCCAAATATGTTCGTCTACTTACATAAGGTAGCAGCCGTAGTTTACGAAGGTAGGGATTACGTAAAGGGATATGGGCCGTATTACTTCATATCTTGTTTAACACCTTCGGTTAACGGAAGAATGAAAACTACGATATTTGGAGATCTATCCTTTATGGATAGAAGTTTAGAGCACGTTTCCGGTTTTTGGCATATACTTAACGCTGTTCCTAGAAGAGTAGCTGAGAAGAGATTAGCGAAGCATGTAATAAAAGATGGATGTGATGGCGTTGTACTAGATGGAACTTTAGGTTTTCAAAACGAAAGAAATGAGATTAGCGCCTTAAAGGAGTTAATTGAAATAGTAGAGAGAAGGGAGGCCATATTAGCCGGGTTAGCGAAGAGCACTAAGATTACCTACAAGGGGATTCCTTTAACTAAATTAGTCGAAGGAAAGGCAAAAGAGAAAGGGTTGAGGTATTTTATAGCTTTAGTTGGCAAGGTAGAGGAAGAGCCTAGGAGAACCACATTATTTGTAATTAAACTATCCTCAGCCGCCGTAAAGCCCTTTTTACTCGAAGTATCCAGCAAAAGAAGGCTTAACGATTTAATTTATAACTTAGCTTTATCTTCTTGCGACCCCTCTATTCCAGGATATCCTTATCCCTTAATTGAAGTCGATAAAATCGCAAAGGTACATGTTAGAGATGAATTTAAAGCTATAAGGTCTAGACTTATTGAGAAAATGCTAGAAAGAGGAGGAGAAGATCTAATTAAGGAAGCCTTGTTCCACGATCTATTAAACACCGTAAACCCGTAAGCCCTAATTACATCGTCATTGTCTTGAGAGCTGATGTGAGGAAAGTTCCCAGCATTAAAAGCATGTATTAAGCGCTAAGGGAGGATTGAAAGGAAAAGAGGTTTAGGCGTAAATTCCTCCTAGTATAAGCTTATGAAATGATGGTTACCCTAGATACGCCATCTACGTTCTCTACCTTAATTATCCTATCGGCGGTAGATTGTAGCTCCTCGTGATGGCTTACTATTATTACTTGATCGGCTTCCAGCCTATCTAAAAGCGATTTAAACCTAGTTAATTGTTCTGAGCTAAATCCATCTGTAGGTTCATCTAGCAAGATGAAGCCTACGTTTAATCCTTGGTGTTTCCTAGCTACCCAGCTTAAAGCTAACCTATAAGCCAACGCTATTGAGCTTCTCTGTCCTCCGCTCGGCATTGGAACTTCTCTCCACTTCCCGTCTATTCTAGCTTTGAAGATGGGCCTGAAATCGCTATCTACGGCTACATCCCAATCTTCATTTTGAGTTAAAATTGAGAAATACTCGCTAAACCTAGATTCTAGCTCGGTTCTAACCTGTCTAGTCTCTATGGACTCGATATTTTCTAAATAACTTGGCAGTACCTTTAAGAAGAACTTCATAAATGCTTCTTTCCTTTTCATCTTAGCTTTAAGTTTTTCAAGCTCCCTCTTTTTCTCATCTATCTCCTTAAGCCTTCTTTCAGCGTTTTCTATATTGTTCTCACATTTTCCGATTTCTACTTTAAAGCTCGTCTCCTCTTCCCTAAGCTTTTCAACTCCTTCCTTAACAATTAGCAGCTCGTTCTCTACAGATTTCAGCTTCTTTTCGATATCTTCGAACATCGATTCATTGCTCCGTATAGCCTTTTCAATCTCAAGTTTTTCATTTTTCCTTTTTTCAATTTTCTCTTTTAGCTCCTTCTCCTCATTAATTATGAAAGTCCATCTAATTCCTCTTTCAATTCTCTCCTTTCTCTCTTCAAGCTCCTTATGCCTTAGCTCTACTTCCTTTTCCGCTCTTAGCCTCTCCTCTAGTTTCCTAAGCTCGGCCTCTTTCGCCTCTTTTCTACTTAAAAGCTCTAGCTTCCTTTCATATTCTCTAGCTTTACTTAGCTCTTCCTTTAACTCCTCATACTTCGATTTTAAGGAGCTATACTCCTCCTCGGCGAGTTTTTTCCTATTCTCCACCTCCTTTAAATGAGCGCTAAACTCCTCCGGCTTTATCTCCCTTTTACAAACAGGACATATTCCCTTTTCTATTAACATTCTATAATTTTTCTCATCGTTCTTTAAAGCGCCGAGCTCCTCGCTTAACTTTTCTAGCCTTAACTGCGCTTCTTCGATCTCCTTTTGAACCTCCTCTACCTTCCTACAGCTATCCACCTTTATGTTCTTTAACTCCTCCTCTACCTCGCTTTTCTCCAATTTGATAGCATCTATCTTCCCCTTAAGCTCTCTCACCTCTTTTATGACTTCAATTACCCTCTCGATTTCTTTCTGAACTTCTTTGAGTTTATCTTCTCCTCCTTCCTCTATTCCTTGTTCTTCAAGGGCTTTTCTCTTCTGTTGTAAATCTTCCAGTTTTCTTTCCCCTTCTCTCAGCTCTTCATTCAACCTCCTCAGTCTATCCCTAAGCTCTTTTAGCTTACTAGATAACTCATGATAGCTTTTCGATAACATCTCTCTTTCTCTAGTTAGCTCCTCGTCTCTCTTCAATAGCCCGTTAAGCGATCTCCTAACTTCTTCGAGTTTAGCCTTTAATTCTTTAAGCCTTCTCTCTGCTCGTTCCTTTTCCCTCCTTACATCCTCCTCCTTTTTAACTTCCTTCTCGTACTCCTCTATCTTCCCCCTTAGTATCTCCGCCTCCTTTTCGAACTCCTTTCCGACAATTACGCTATTCTCCCTAGCGATGGTATACTTCATAATTCCGGTAGCCCTTCTAACTACCTCATTTGCCTTTTCGGGTTCATCCAATATCCTCTTGAGCTCCTCTTGTCTAACGTATATAGCGGACCTAGTAACTATAGGTTCAGCGTTTGGATTGGCCTGCTCCATTAGCTTTAAGATTTTTATTACGCTTTGTCTTAATTCGGTCGATGCCAGTCTGTACACCTTGTTATCTCGAATTAAATGGGCCCTTTTAGTGCCCTCATTAGTTATGTACCTGTACACCTCTAAGTAAGGCTCCAAGACTACCTTTATTTCGCCAGCTCTAGCTCCGATCCTCAAAACGTCCTTTACCCTATAACCCAGTAAACACGCTTCTACAGCTTCTAGGATCGTAGATTTGCCGGCTCCTATATCTCCTATAATTAAATTTACTCCTTTAGTGAAGGATACCTCCGGAGACTCCGCATGACTTTTAATATTCCTTAACTGGATTGACCTTAAGAGATACATTTTATCTCACCTATTAACTTCTTTACCTCTTGAATCACCTG
>CAYQTV010000044.1:0-7109 GCA_964420525.1 uncultured Nitrososphaerales archaeon
CGAAAAGAATAAAGGACATAGCTCTACCAAAGGTGTTCTCTACTCCTTATAGACCTGATCTCATAAATAGAGCCTTTTGGATAGTTTTCACGCACTCATTACAACCTAAAGGCACGGATCCCATGGCGGGAAAGAGGACCAGCGCTGAATCTTGGGGGGTTGGCCATGGCGTAGCCAGGGTGGCTAGGGTAAAAGGATCCAGATACCCCAGAGCAGGACAGGCGGCCGGAATTGCAGGAGTAGTAAAAGGAAGAGCTACCCATCCTCCTAAGTCAGAAAAGAGAATTCACAAGGAGATAAATAAAAAGGAGAGAAGGTTAGCAATCGCGTCTGCCATAGCAGCGACTGCTATACCAAAGGTTGTTGAAGAAAGAGGACATAGGCTGCCGAAGGACTTGAAACTACCCATCGTTGTAACCGATGAACTCCAGAAAATAAAGAAAACCAAGGAGTTAAAGGACTTCTTGGAAAAAATAGGATTAGAAAAAGAGTTAAAGAGGGTGATATCAAGGAAAATAAGAACTGGAACGGCTAGGAGAAGAGGGAGAGGTAAGAAGGTAGGAAAAGGTCCTTTAATCGTAATATCAAGGGACGAGGGAATAATAAAAGCCGGCAGAAATATCCCTGGTGTAGACGTAGTAAAAGTGGAGAAGCTTAATATACTCGATTTAGCTCCTGGAGGAAAGGGAGGAAGGTTAACCATCTGGACAGAATCCGCAATTAGAAATATACCGGATACGATAAAGGAGGTGGTAAAGATTGCAGCTTGAAAAGGCATTTAAGATAATAAAGAGGCCGTACATAACTGAGAAGACATATAGATTGCTGGAAACTGAAAATAAAATAGTATTTGTAGTAGATAGAAAGGCGACTAAAAGGGAAATAAAGGAGGCAATCGAGCTTCTCTTTAAGGTTAAAGTAGAGAAGGTAAATACATTAACCTTCCCAGAGGGCAAGAAGGCTTACGTTAAACTTTCAAAAGAAACACCAGCTGTAGAACTCGCTGCTAAATTAGGCTTAATGTAGGTGGGGTGAGAAAATGGGTAAGCGTATTTTAGCGCAGAGAAAGGGGAGGGGCAAGAGTCCGCAATTCAGAGTTCCTTCGAAAGGAAAGATCGCGCCCGCAAAATACCCCAATTTCCCCCTTAACGAAACTCATAAGGGGATAGTTGAGGATCTTGTACATGAACGTGGGAGAATGGCTCCATTAGCTAGAATAAGATTCGATGACGGGACTATAGCTTATTTACCAGCGGTGGAGGGATTAAAAGTAAATGATGTCATTTACATTGGTCCTGATGCTCCCTTAAAGCCTGGCTGTATATTGCCTCTTAAAAGGATACCAGAGGGAACGGTGATATCTAATGTTGAAAAGAACTTCGGGGATGGCGGGGAATTCGCTAGAGCAGCCGGAACTTCAGCTATTTTATTTGCTCAATCTGATGAAAAGGTCATAGTAAGGTTACCATCTGGCGCTAACGTAAGTCTAAATCCTAATGCCAGAGCAACCATTGGAACGATAGCTGGTGGAGGGCGAATGGAAAAGCCCTTCCTGAAAGCTGGAGCTAAGTTAAAGTATATGAGAGCGAAGGGAAAGAAGTATCCGATTGTAAGGGGAGTCGCAATGGCAGCTGTGTACCATCCGTTTGGAGGGGGAAGACATCAACATCCCGGAAAACCGACATCCACCTCGCGTCATGCACCTCCAGGTAGAAAAGTAGGGCACATAGCTCCTAAGAAGACAGGGAGGGGTAGGTAACAAATATAAAGATGCATCCTTAATATAGCGGTGGTATGCCCAAAGAATTTAGATACCGAGGATATACGTTAGAACAACTGTTAGAGATGCCTCTAGAGCAATTCCTAAAGCTACTTCCAGCTAGGCAAAGAAGGTCTCTTAATAGGGAGCTTAGTCATGAAAAAAAGAAGCTTATAGAGAAGTTAAGAAAATACGCAAAGTCAGGTAAACCGATTAAAACTCATGCAAGAGATATGATAATCTTGCCATTTATGGTAGGAATGACCATACACGTATATAACGGAAAGGAATTCGTTCCAGTAGAGATAAAACCTGAAATGATCGGACGTTATCTAGGAGAATTCTCCAACCCAATTAAGAGGGTAGTTCATGGTACTCCAGGAATAGGTGCGAGTAGAAGTTCTCTTTACGTTCCATTGAAGTAGTCTTCTTTAAGTTTTTCATCCAGAGATATTACTTTTCCCTTCTTCTCAATCTTTATCTTAGTTTCTATTCTAACAGGAAGACCTAACTGTCTAAATAACCATAATAATTCGGCTCCAGTAATGTTGGAAGTTATATATCCATTTTTTATCATTTTCGCTAATTTTTCAATAATTATTTTCGTTTGATCTGGGAATTGTTCTTCAGCTGCTCTCAGCACCTCTTCTCCTCTGTCCACTAGCCTTTCTAACACTATCTCTCTAGCAGATTTCTTTTCCCCTCTTTTAGCTAACATCTTTTTTAGCTCCAGCAACTTTTTCTGCAACAAAAGCTCCTCTTCTAAATCTCTTTCAGACATTTCTAGTTATTCTTAGTATAAGCTTACTATATTTATACTTCTCTCTGCGATCTCTGCTTAAACACATAAATGGAGGGAAGAGTAATGTTTTGGTATTTATGAAGGAACTTTGGGTAGCGATCCCCGATTCCGTAGTATGTGAGCAGAAAGGGAATAGAGAAAAAACCGAGAAATTAGGATATATAGCAAGAGCGTGTGCTATTTTCGGTGTAAAAAGGATATTTGTATATAGGGATCCAGAGAGGAAGTATGATGAAGATAGAAATTTAATTCTTCTTGTTCTTAGATATTTAGAAACTCCTCAATACCTTAGGAAGAAGCTATTTCCCATAACTAAGGAGCTTTCGTACGTTGGCTTATTGCCTCCTCTCAAAATACCTTCTCATAAACAAAAGATATCCCTGAAGGATATCAAGGATGGAGAGATAAGAGAGGCGGTTTTAGAGGAAGTTAAGGGTGAGCTTTATGCGGACGTAGGCTTAGACGCGCTTATACCTTTCAGGGGAAAAGGACATCCGGGAGAAAGGGTTACGGTAGAAATAAAAGGCGAATACCCCAATTTCTATTGTATTGGAATAAATAAAGAAGAGATAGGAAGCTATTGGGGATATGAAGTAAAGGGTGTAGACGTTTTAGAAAAACTACTGACATCTACGAGAGCTGATTTTACGATTCTAACTTCAAGATATGGAAGAACCATATCTTCTATATGGAAGGAATTCTGTCGTAATGTAGCTAGAAGTAAGAGAGTGCTCGTGGTTTTCGGTTCTCCTAAGCGGGGGCTTCTAGAAATGCTATCGAAAGACTGGATAAAAAGACACGACTTTCAGTTAATAAACATGATACCTGGGCAAAAAGTGGAGACGGTAAGAACTGAAGAAGCCTTGATAATTACTTTAGCCATAATAAATCTCGCAAAGAGGATAGGTTAATAGGAAAGTATTTATTTGAATAAGTATAGCGGGTTTACAACGGTGGCGGCCTTGCCAGAATTTGGATATTCATATGCAGAGTATAATCCGACAACACAAGTAAGAGCCAGCCTTAGGGAGGTGGATGTTAGCCCTAAGGCTGCTAGGGAAGTATGTGCGGCTATAAAGGGCCTTAGCTTAGATAAGGCTAAGGCCCTCTTAGAGGACGTTATAGACCTAAAAAGGCCAATTCCCTTTAGAAGGTATAAAAAGAAGGTCCCCCATAGAAGGGGTTTGGTTGGCTTTTACGCCGGAAGGTACCCCGTCAAGGCCGCGAAGATGATATTAAAGCTTCTTGAAAATTTAGAAGCTAATGCAGAATTTAAAGGATTAGACGTTTCCAGAATAGAGATAATACATGCTGCAGCATATCCTGGACGTAAAATAAAGAAGTACTTTCCTAGAGCGTTTGGAAGATCCACCCCTAACTTTAAAGTTTTAGTACACATAGAGGTAGTAGGAGAAGAGAGGTGAAGCTAAATGTCATATGTAAAGGCTGTGTTAAATAGATTATCTATGTATGCTGAGATAGAGGAATTTTTAGAGGAAAGGTTAGCAGATGCTGGATTTGCTGGGATTGAGATCGATAAACTACTTACAGGACCTAGGATAAATATTTACGCTTTAAAACCGGGTTTAATAATAGGGAGGAAGGGAACGGGGATTCGTGATTTAACAGAGATCTTATCTAAAAAATTTAAGCTTCACAACTTAACCGTTAATGTCATCGAAGTCACAAATCCCGAGCTAAATCCAAGAATAGTTGCTCAAAGAATAGCAAATGCCGTACAAAGAGGCGTTCCCTTCAGAAGAGCGGCAATGGCCGCCTTAAACTCCGTAATGCAAGCTGGTGCGCTAGGATGTGAGATAATCATATCAGGTAAGATAAGAAGTGAACGAGCTCACTTTGAAAAGTTCAGGGAGGGCATCGTTCCTAAAAGCGGACATATTAGAGAAATAGCAGTGAAGGAGGCTGTTAAACACGTTTTATTAAAGATGGGAATGTACGGCATAAAGGTGAGAATAGCGTATAAGGACGCTATACCGGAGGAATTTAAGCTTAAAGAAGAGCTTAAGGAGGTGAAAGAAGGTGCCAGCTCTAAAGGCTAAGGAGCTTAGAAAGAAAAATACGGAGGAATTAATAGAACAACTCATTGAGTTAAGAAGGGAGTTATTAAGATTGAACACGCTTTCAGCGAGAGGGATAATAGGAAAGGAATCAGGAAAAGTCAAAGTTGTCAGGAGAAATATCGCTAGAATTCTGACGGTTTTAAGGGAAAGAGGTGTTAAGTTATGAGCATCTGGATAGGCGACAAAGTTGAAGTATTATCCGAACCCTACAAAGGAATAAGAGGAGAGGTAATATACGAAACCAAAAACATGTTCTGGATTCGTGATGAAAAGGGTAGGAGGTTAAAAGTTCCTAAAAGAGGAACGATTTTCCTCGTAAACGGAAAGTATAAAGTGCATGGTAGCACGGTAATGTTAAGACCATGGGATAGGGTGGTGAAAGATCCATGAGAAACATTGGTATAGAAGGAATAGAGCCTCCCAAGAGAACCTGTGATGATGAAAAATGTCCGTGGCATGGACATCTTTCAGTTAGAGGTAAGTTATTAGAGGGGAAGGTAGTCAGTAATAAAGCTAAGAAAATGGTAGTAGTCGAGAGAGAATATTACCATTACATAAAAAAGTACATGAGATATGAGAAGAGAAGGAGTAAAATACATGCATATCTTCCTCCGTGTATAGATGTTGAAGTTGGGACTAAGGTAGTAATTGGCGAATGTCGTCCCCTAGCTAAAAGCGTAAGCTTCGTGGTGTTGGGGAAAAAGGGTGAATAACCATGTCTTCTAGGGCTGTTTCTGCTAAGGGCGTCGAAGAGTATAAGCCTTATATAACCAGGGCAATTCCTGTAAGCGCTATAATAAACTGTGCAGATAATACGGGAGCTAAGACCTTGAAAGTTATACAGGTAGCGAGGTATAAGGGTAGATTGCGGAGGCTTCCCGCTGCCTCCGTAGGAGATCAAATAGTAGTCGTGGTTAAAAAAGGACCCCCTCAGCTAAGGAAACAGGTATTTCATGCGGTCTTAATAAGACAAAAATATCCAATCAGAAGAGTTAGCGGCGTAAGAGTTTCCTTCGAGGATAACGCGGCGGTTCTAATAACTCCTGAGGGAGATCTTAAGGGAACTGATATAAGAGGACCTGTAGCGGCCGAAGCGGCGGAACGTTGGCCGAGAATTGCAAGTATTGCAACTATGATAATCTAGGTGAGTAGTATGAAGGTTGTTCCTTATAAACCTAGGACGGTAAGAAGAGCACAGCTGCAAGCTCCACATCACATTAAATCCAAATTTGTTTCAGCTCATTTATCAAAAGAGTTAAGGGAAAAATATGGAAGGAGGAGTATAAGGGTGAGACCTGGGGATACCGTTAAAGTGGTAAGAGGAGATTATAAGGGAGTACAAGGTAAAGTTCTAAAGGTTTTCCCAGAGGAAGGAAGGGTTACCATAGAGGGCTTAACTAGGGAAAAAGTGAGAGGAGATAGCGTACCCGTTAAGATACATGCTTCTAATCTGATCGTTGTTTCCTTAAATCTAAACGATAAGAAGAGGAAGGAAAAGCTGGAGGGAAGGTAAAATGGCAAGAATGGGAAAGAACTACAGAAGGAAAAGGGAAACAGCACCAACGTTTTATGTAATCCCGAGAAAAAGAGAAGTATTTGTAACCAACGTATCTCCAGGCCCTCATCCTAAGGAATACAGTTACGATCCTGTAACACTATTGAGAGATGTTTTAAAACTGGTATACACTAGAAGAGAAGCCTTAAGGGTGATAAAAGACGGCAAGTTAGTGATAGATGGAAAGGTAAGGCGTAATCATAAGTTCCCCATAGGCTTAATGGACGTTGTTGAATTACCAGCTGCAGATCTTGTTTACCGTATGTTGCCTTACAAAGGCAAATTGATCTATCCTGTGAAAATACCTAAGGAAGAGAAAAATCTCAAATTATGTCTTATTAAGACCAAGGTTATGGTAAAAGGAGGTAAGATACAACTCGGTACTCATGACGGCAGAAGTTTCTTGATTGACAACGGAAAAGAATATTCTCCAGGAGATTCTCTATTGATCGAAGTTCCGTCACAAAGGATAATTGATGTAATAAAACTGGAAAGAGGCGTTTTAGTATTAGTTATAAGGGGAGCTAGAATAGGTAAAATAGGTCGAGCTTTAGAGATAATGAAGGGTACATTTACCACAAAGCCTTCAGTAAAGGTTTCATTTAATGGTGAGGAGGTAATTCTTCCAAAAGAGGTAGTAATGCCTATAGGTGTTGAAAAACCGGTTATAACGATACCTGTGGAGGGCTGATTTTATGATGGAAGCGGTACAAGAAAATCCAATGAGAGAGGTTAGGATTGGTAAGGTAGTAATAAACATAGCTGTAGGGAAATCTGGAGAGAGGTTAGAAAAAGCAGCAAAACTTCTTGAGATGATAACTGGTCAAAAACCTTCTCAAAGGAAGGCCAAGAAAACGATTAGGGGATTTGGAATTTACAGAGGTGAACCAATAGCTGTTGTTACTACCTTAA
>CAYQTV010000045.1:0-7061 GCA_964420525.1 uncultured Nitrososphaerales archaeon
TATTACATCGTATCCGTTTACCTTAAGAAAGGTTACAACTAAGTTCTTTCCTAGATCGTATATATCTCCTTCAGCAACGAAATATTTGGCCCTATCTATAAAGCCATCTCTTCCTCACACTTCCTGGCCTCCTCCACCATTACCCTAACGTTCTCCGTAGGTGTAAGAGGAGATAGGGAACATCCAGGAGCGATTATATCGGGCTTACATTCCCTACTAACTTCACCTCTTCTCTAGCAAGCTCTTTCGCCTTTATCAAATCGGTTTTAGCGTCTAAGCTTATGGCCTTAGGCCTTATTTCTACCATTTGAGGTAGAATCAAGGTAGCATTTCCACATACGTGAAGTATTATGGGTGCATCGATGCTCTCTATTATCTCCTTTAATCGAGGAGCTACGTGTTTTTCAAAGAACTTAGGGTTCAACATTTCAGGTGAAGCCACCATTTCCTCTATCGTAACTATGTCCGCACCACATTTTACTTGATGTTTCGCATACTGAATTAGTAGAGGAGTGATCTTCGATAAAGCCGTTGTAACGTAATCTACGTTTCTAACTGTCCATTTCAAGAACCTTTCAATACCGAACGCTTGAGCTGCTACGGAAAATGGACCAACCATGCCTGAGATTATAGGGACTCTATCTCCCACTTCCTTCCTAAGCGTTTCTATAGCGCTCAGTACCGCGGGAACCCTCCCCTTATCTATTATTTCGCTAGGAAACTTGAACTCTCTAGGGCTCTCATTTATCGGAGTTTCTACCTCTGGAAATTCGTGCTTCCCGCCCATCTTAACCTTTGCGCCGAGAGCTTCGGCCTCAACGATTTGATCGAAGGGGACTCTCACCGACTCGAAGCCTAAAATAGTATGACCGGCTAAAGCTAGCTTAGCCATCTTATTTGAATTCATATGTGCTTCTGGCCAAAATACGCCTATCTTTTCCATAACTTCAACGGTTCCCGTTTGATTTACGCATATTACGGGGATTTCCCTCTTCTTGCCGTACAGAGCTCCTAAGACCCTTTCCCTATGTCTCACCTTCAAGTTCACACCTCGTAATTATCCGAAATGAATTTCTCTACATCCTCCTTAACTTTAGGTAGGGTTAGCTGATAAATCTATCTTGATCGTCTGGAAGTTCAGATAACTCCTCTTCTGAATTTAAACTTTTTAGCTCTAAATCGTTTAGCCTTAAGTACCTATCGTTAACCGCCTCCCTTATCAGCTTTAAAGCCGTTAAAATGCGCTTCTCGCTCTTAGTAATCGTTATTTCCCTACCGTAGCTCCTTCTAACCTCTAAGCCATATCTGGAGATAGTACGAAACTCGAGGATCTCTTTCTGTACTCTAAGTACTTCCCCCAACTAGGATTTTAAGGTCACTTGAGCAACGAGCTCAGTTTCAAGCTGAGTAGCTGGTGAGCCTAAATTTACAGCCCCTCCATGACATTTTAGTAATCCTTTCGTGGTATCTCCTTAAGCTCTTTTAAAGACCTCTCAGAACCTAGTCTCGGAGCGTACTTTACTTCCGGTATTACCAACCCCTTTTACTATCGTTAAATCAAATCCGTATCTCAAAGGATGTTTAGATATTCCGAAAATGAGCTCATTAGGACTTGAGAACTCCATTTATTGTAAAGCTTAAACATTAATTCTGCAACATATAGGAATGCGTTTAATAGGTATATCTCAACTCCACAATTAAGCTAAATTTTTATTTAAGGACATCTAGAGATGAATTTGGCGGATGATGATAGGCCGATGTAATGAAAAGTGATTTAAGCGTCGCATTCTGACGCTTCCGGAATAAAGGTTATATTTATCGCTTTATCAGTTATTTATCGTAATGTTTAGCAGGAGAAGAGAAGTAACTTGTCCTAAATGTGGATTCAAATTTGATATAAGCTATGGCAGAACGTTCGCATGTTACGGATGTAACTACTCCGTTTTAGGAGATTGTGGATATATAAAATGTCCAAACTGTGGCCATGAATTCCCATCTACATAACCGCCCAAAGCTTAATTCCAAGACTCATGGTTAAGGTAATTAATACGCTAAAAATCCCTCCTATTAGTAAAGCGAGGATAGCCTTCTTCCTCTTTACGCCGAAAACGTAAGCCGCTAAACTGCCCGTCCATATTCCCGTTCCTGGAAGAGGTAGGGCAACGAAGGCTATTAGTCCTATAAGCCCCCATCCTAGATATGGCTTCGCTTTCTTCCTAACTTTATTAACGTATTTCAAATACGTGTTTGCGACTTTTCTTAAACGAGTTCTTTCTAGCTTAAACATTAAGGAATCTACCATAGGTAAGGCAATCGGTAAAGTAACCGAGAGAAAGACGATTCCTAAAATAGAAGGCAGGAGAGCTTCTACGATAGAGCAACCTTCTGCAATTCCGACAATTACCGCGTACCTTCCTTCAAAGGAGGGAACTAAGGATAGTAGGAATACGTAAATGTACTTACTTAAATCCATTATACACGTTATTGCTCTCGCTACTAATAATATTTAATTGGGGTTTATTGATATATCTCACACGATTTTATAAAATCGATTAATAACCTGTTCTTAACGATACATAACTTAGGTTTGAAGGCGAAGCTATACCTTCTAGTTAAGGATAAAACTTCTCCCGGTTCCGCTACTCCTCCCAGATCTATCATTACCACATCTACTCTTCCATTTAAACGATCGTTAATTAGCTTCTTAACCTCGTTTACCTCTGTAGCGTCCCTCACTTCAATTACAACATTGGTAAAGCCCTTTAACCTCTCCCTAGCTCTACTAACCTCTAAAGCGCTCTTATCTACAGCAACTACCTTTTCGGCTATCTCGGCTACGATCTTAGTGGTTTTACCGGAAGCGCATCCTATTTCGAGAACGCGATCTTTTCCTTTAATTAAAGCCCTCGCCGCCTTTCTGTACTTCTTCACATCGCTCGTTAAAATTACGCGAACTACCATCTTCCTCCTTGACTTAACAGCTTCCAAAATTAAGAAAGCAAGTTCGTAATGCGGGCAACTTGCCTATTCCTCCTTTGTATTACCATTAAATCCTTAACGACCGTTTGCAGGGAGAAGCGGAGAGCTTGGAATTTAGGATCTTTTACATCGCTCAATATTTTAATGTAGAACTTCAAGAACCCTATTAAGACGTTTAGCTGGGTATCCAATTTAGTTAAGTATGACGTTACGTGAGAGGAGAGGTCGAACATCCCTCTTCGCCTTCGATCGTTAACTATCCTATCTACGAACCTCTCTAGATCGTTTAATACCTCCATAGCGAAATCCCCTACGTAAGAACGTAGCTCATCGGAAGTAGGCCTTTTCGTCAAATCTACATTTGCTAAGCTTAATGCTTCCCTCAAATTGGACGTAATAGTATTCACCCTATTGTAAGCTAATGTCGAGTGAAACTTTAGCAATCTATTAGTTCCGTTTCTCAACCTCTTTAATTGAAATTTTACATCTACTAATATCCAATACAATCCCTTCAAGGAGTTCAATATCGCTAAGCATTCGGTATCTCTTCTACGTACCAACGTACTGTCTTACCAGAAGTACCTTATAAGAATTTTACGAATTACGAACGACGGTAAATTATATCTATAGGGATCGAGGAAAATATACGGATGATGAAGGCGGACTTAAGGCTAATTGATGGCCGAGCCTGCATTGGCTGATAAAAATCAGCTTACGGTACTCTAATCATCAAGCTCATACGCTCGACGGCTCATCATCTATCTATATTCTCCTTTTTAATTCGATAATAAATTTGTTGCTTTTTATAACTTTGTATACGATAATACATTTTCTAGTATAAATAGGTATGGAGAATCGGAAAAGGGTAATGATAGATGAAAATTTGAAGAAAGCCATCGTGGAGGCTCTAACCGACGAGAAGGTGTTAAAGAAAATCTCTGAGGTTGCGAAGGAAACCGTTAGTTCCGAAATAAGGCCATTAATTACCGTAATCGACGACTTAGAGTATAAATTTAGTCAATCACATGAAATAGTATCTACCCTATGTTTTAAACACGCCATATGTCCTAGATGTAGAGGGAGGCTTGAAATAGAGCTGAAATTGCAAGATGGAAGGTATTACGGGTATGCGTTTAGATGTACTAAATGCGGTATGGAAGGATGGATTCCTAAGGATGAAGTAGGGAGTATTGAAAAATAGATTAAGTAACTATAGCCTCTAGCTTACCTTTTTCTAAGGCTCTCCTAATCTCTAAAGCTATTCTATCTCCCGTACTCATAGCTTTCTGATATTTTACGTTTGAGTATTGAGCGCCAATTCCCATATGTACGTTAGTTCCTCCTCCATGCCTTAAAGCTACGTCTTGCGTTACCGGTATATGCATAATGGCTTCTCCATGAGCATCATATAGTCCGTAATCTTCGGCTCTTTTAGGCTCTCCAGTGGTGGAATATTCGATTTTTACTGCGGGGGTATATCGATATTTCGAAACTCTATCCCACGTTATTAGAGTCTGTAAGCACCAGGCTCCTATGATTCCTGGGGGCTCGTATTTTGAGAATGTTAGTAAAAGCGAGTTAGCACATTTAAGTACGTCCTTCAACAGCGATTCCCTGATGCTCACCATAGAATGTAGGGTTACTTCAAAAGATGGAACTACCTTCTTCTCTATCTTCGTCTGAACGTCTATAGGAAGTCTCTTCAACCCATCTAATATCGTTTCCCTTCTTTCATCAATAGATAAAAGCTCGTTAGCTAAGCACTTTCTAGCATCTTCTAAACCTAAGCCGTAAAGCTTAGAAAAGATGTCGTCCAGATCTCCCCATTCTTCGACAGCGTTAAGAGGAGAGAAGAAGAAGTTGAAGTTAGCGTGAGGACCTAGAACTATCTGCTCAACTCTTGCGCTCTTTAAGCTTTCGAAATCTAGATTTCCAGCCCTCATCTCTTTTTCAACTTTTTCCTCTAAATCGTGAGAATCCGAAGCGAAGATAAAGGCCCTTTCAAATCTCCTCTTAGCGTGCTCGGCTTTTAGCAAAAGCGGCTCATCTATAAACTCCTTAAACCTTATTCCATTGCTATATACTTCGAACTCATATGCTCTAGGAGTAGGGATATTGGCTTTTTCCGCGTACCAGTAATAATCTTTTTCTATCTCACCTCTGTTCTCAACCTTAAGGAGCTTTCTAGAGCCTACTATAGGTACGGCGAATTCCTTCTCTATCTTGCTACATTCTTCATCTCCTCCCACGTAAACTGAAAAGGCTCTATTGGGTATTTGTAAAGCTTCAAGCTCGATAAGCTCATCTACGTACTTCACAATTTCGTCATACCTATCTAATAGCAAAATTGCTAAGCTCCAATCCCCTTTCCTCCTTAACTCCCTTAAATCCTCGACAACTACGACGTCCCTTCTACAAATCTCTGGTAAATCTCTTATCTCCTCCTTTGGCTTACCCGCTATCGCGTTTTGAAGATATATTATCGCTCGTTCCCTTGTTGTATAGATTATAGATTTGAATCCGTAGTTTCTTGAACCTCCTCTCGCATCTAAGGCCGAATGGGAACCTATGATTAAAGTTATCGGATTTCTATAGCTCTTAACAATTTCTTGAATCTCCTTTCTCTCTATCATCTTCCCTCACCTAAGCCTTTAAAAGATAATGAACCTCGAGCTTTTGTGATTAAGTAATCCCTGCTCGTTTTCACGCCCTTGTTATGTTATCTTAATTATATAAATAATCCTTTAACATAATTATATTAACTCTCGATTAGAAAGGAAGCTTTAGGTATAGGTTTGTTAAAATCGCGTTTATCCTCCCATCTATCTTCTTTGTAACCATATCGACCGCTTTTATTGAACGCCTTCCCTTCCCTATAACTTTACATACGTAATAGGGGTATAATATCGTGCGCTTGTTGGAGATATCGCAATTCCAAATCATCTTTATTATATCGTCTAAATCGCTTTGGTCAAATTCCACCTTAAGCACTTCTCCGCTTAAGGGCTTACTTGAAGTAAGCCTACTTGTTAAAATCGAGGAGGTACTTAAATGAGCTAGCTCAGGGGCTTCTTCTTTTAACCTGTAAAAGATCCTGCCCTTCTTCTCAAACCTACTAGCTACACCTTTCTCTATAAGCTTATTTAAAATGCGGTCTACCTTTTCAAACGGATACTTCGTTAAATCCATAAGGCTATCTAGCGATATTTCTCCTTCAGCTAAAATCTTGAAGAACTCTGCCTCCTCCTTATCTAAGCTTGATGGAAACTTCATGATCTTCACCATTCCCTTCTTTAGATCGAATTTAACTAATTCCCTAGCTATCGGATCTACATATATTGAGGTTCTAACTATCCTCTCTTGAGCCTTCCTAAGTAGAAATCCCCTCATTTCATAGATTTTCTTAATTAAGCTAAGCTCGTAATATGGGTAGTATAGTACGGAACCTTCTTCTACCTTGAGCCTAGAAAGGATTCCAAGTATCGATTTATCTACGATCTCCCTTGCTACCTTAGCGGTTATTGAGGGCATGGCATAAGAAATCCGATCTGAAAACCGAACTTTTAGCTCTTTAGTATAGCTTTCAATTTTCCTCTTATCCCATAGATCCACGTTATGATTCTTAGCTAAAGTTAGAGCATCTGAGGTAAAACCCGATAAGCCTACGATGACTCCCTTATCCGCCTTTAGGTCTTCAATCGCTTGTACGAGCTCTAACACGTCATTCCTATCGATAGGCTCATCATTCGGCTTACACTTAACGATGATCTTAAACGATTGCAAAGGAGCTTTGTATTCGGCTAAAACGTCGATATGATATTCAATGCCTGATTTACCTACAAGTTTAACATCTCGTTTTACTTTATATCCTTTAGCGGATAAGATCTTTACCACCGCTTCCTTTGGCTCCCTAACTTCAAAGCCGGTTTCCCTAAGGCTTATCAGGTACTCGTTGGGATCTTGCAAGCCTTGTTTATTAAGTCCCTCTATGGTTTAAAGCGGTAAGATAAAATCAAGTTAACATACATGACAATAGATAGCTAGCTAAAAAATTCGCTTTAAAAGAATAAACTCCTAAGAGC
>CAYQTV010000046.1:0-7053 GCA_964420525.1 uncultured Nitrososphaerales archaeon
CTTCATCGATGGTAAAGGAGGACTTAGGAGATATCATGGCTAAAGAACCGAAGAAGGTCTACGAAATCTTAATCGATATGTTTGGAACGGATTACATCCAGCTCTTAGATCTAGCTATAATTAACTACTTAAGGGAGAGGTACGACATAGATATGGAGAATTCGATCTTCGAGCTCATTAAAATGGAAGCTATCTCAGATCTAAAGAGAATAGCTTTTGAATACTATAGTCGTAGACTTAAAAATCCATCTTAGAAGCTTAGAGGAGGACGTAGCTATGATCCCTCTACTAAACTTCCACATCAACCTGCTTAACTAGGCTACCAACTTCCTTAGTAAGACTAAGGTCACTCCTATTATGATCAGGATAGGGGAGGTCCCTATCACTAGGCCATCTTTCCTGTAAAACGTATACCATAGCAGTGGATGTGCTTTTTCGAGGGAAGGCACGAGCTTAAGGATTCCCGGGAGTAAGATGAGTAAAGCCCCGATCGCTATCAGTACGATGCCGGCTAAACGAGCTATGTAAATCCAATCCATATTCATTTCCATAGCAAAGCCGTCTTTATTTAAAATTAACGTGCTTTTAGTAGGATGTCTTAAACTACCCAATAGATACCACATAGTGAATAACACGATTAACCCTACTACCGTTATTAGGGCAAAGGTCTGTACGTTGGTCTGGTACGTAAAGCCAGCGGTAGGCGGATCTCCCGGCACGTTCTTCAACTTACCTTCTAGGTCCTCTTCGCAGAGTCCCCTAATTAACTGAGCTCCGGCTATGAGCTCCTCCTCGACCGCTATATTATAGGGCATCCACTTGCCTTCAGCGTATACTATCCTAGAGTTCCATCCAGCATATCCTACTTCAGCGACGTCTCCTATTTCATTTATATCGTTCTCACTCAACCCCTTAATTACGCCTATATCGCTGAGCCATTTAAGCTCGTAAATTAACGCTTCCTTAACGATATCGCTATCTACTCCAGGTACTACCTTAGTAATGAAATAGCTATGCTCATCGAGCTCCACTTCTACCTTTTCATTAACTATCCTAGAAATTAGCCTCTCCACCTCCTTTACTGCTGTATCGCTTTCAATCGTCGATCTAACGTTTACGTATAGATCGTATCCTCTTTTAGCCTGAATTCCTTGCAAGTAAATCATTACCGCTCCGTTCTCCACCTTTTTAGTTAAGTACGCCCTAAACGCGTCTCCAGTTAAGGTGGAGGTCAGCTCAACCTTCCACCCTAAGCTCTTAGCTACTTCCTCTAAAAAGGTAGCGCTTGTAGGGACCTCTTCGGCTCTATAGCTCCACGTATACTCGAACTCCGTTAAGTTAACGATCTCAGCTGGAGGTTGAACCCTTACGGCGATGTAGCTAGGAGCTCCTTCGCCTACCGCTATCCTTTGTAGAGATACTACTACTTTTACTTTATCGCTTACGTGGCTTCTATAAGCCAGCATGTCGTAATCTACGGATATAACGTTCTTCATACTCTCCAATGGAGAAAGATCGTAGTTTACTCCAGGCTTATTAAGCACTACTTCGATAGATACGAGGTCCGATGGATAATTTATACACGCATTTACGGGCCTGCTTAAAAGGATAGCTAAAGCTAACGCTATCGTTAAAGCAAAAGCGAACTTCTTAAAGCCGGCCTTATCGTGCTCCATCGCCTTTAACATCAACTTACATCCTTTTTAGGCTATACGTTAGAACGGCGGTTCCATGTGAAGAAGAAAACTCGTTACGTAGCGTTGTTCTAGAATATGGAACGATTAAATAATGGCGAAGTTAAAGAACCTATGAGGCGAAATGACCGAGTGTCTATTCGATAAAGAGAAGAAATGCCCGATACTCTCGCGCTACCCTTCGTTAGATCCACATACACTATCTAGGTTTTGTCAAGCGTGCGCGCAAGTAGCTTCAACTAAGATAACCAAGCTTCAATTAGATATTTTAGAAGAGCAACTGTTGATTTCAAAAGCGAGCACGATATTGAGCATCTTATCGATGTTTCCCGGAGATGAAAATAAAATGAAGGAGGTCTATCAAAAGGTGCTGGAATACGCAAAAGAGCTAAAGTGATCAGAGAGAATGCCACATATCATCGATCAACAGCTCGTGCCTTCATCATCTCGTTTAGTAAAGCACATACGCGAAGCTATAACCTTTTCTAAAAAGTTATATTTTTATTCCCTTTCTAAATCCACGAAAACATGTCCATTACGATAATTTACGGAGATATATTTAAAGAACATAGACCTACCTCTTATCATCCCGAAAACCCGAGACGCTTAGATATAGCCGTTAACTCGTTAAAGAAATACGACTTATTTAGGGAGGTAATTAAGCCTAAGAAGGCGGATTTAAAGGTGTTAACTGAGGTACACAGCTTACGATACATATCCTTAATTGAGACGGCATCTAAATACCCTCGTTTAATAGACTCCGATACCTACGTATCTAGCAAGACCTTAGAGGTGGCTTTAAACGCCGTAGGATCTGCGATGGAAGGAGCTGAAATAGCAATTGAAAAACGCAAGCCGGTCTTCGCTCTAGTTAGACCTCCAGGTCACCACGTAGGTACGTATGGCGTAGCTATGGAAGCTTCTTCTCAAGGCTTCTGCATTTTCAACAACATAGCCTTCTCAACCGTTAGGCTAAAGGAGCTTGGGGTTAAGAGGGTAGCTATCGTAGATATAGACGTTCATCACGGAAACGGCACTCAAGAGATATTTTATGAAGACCCAAACGTCTTACACGTAGATTTCCATCAAGATCCAACGACGCTATATCCGGGAACGGGGTACGTTACGGATATCGGAGGAGGAGAGGCCAGGGGAACGAAGGTCAACGCTGTATTGCCTCCTAGCTCCGGAGATGAAGAGTACAAGCTATTTGTAAACGAAGTTTTAATCCCCATTCTAGATGACTTTAAACCCGACGTTATACTCGTATCCGCCGGCTTCGATGCCTACGTGAACGATGGATTAGCGGATATCCTCTTGACATCGAGGACGTATTATCAGATCGCTTCCCTCTTACTTCAGTACGGTAAACCCTTACTCGCAATCCTAGAAGGAGGATACAGTGTAGGGCTTGAAAGAGGGCTGCCCGCGTTCATTGCCGGTTTAAGCAAGATAGAAAACCCGATAAGAGATAGATCGACGAGAAGTGGAAGGGGAATAGTAGGTAGAGCGAGGGAAAACCTAAGGTATTTGAAGAGCGTACTCAAGGACTATTGGAGGCTTTAAAATGAGAAAGCTTATAGACGTACATTGTCACCTGTACGAGTTTCCCAACGATCGTATAAACGAAATTCTAAAGGATTTCAAAGTAGTAGCCGTATCCGACGACTACGGATCCTCGATTAAAACTGTAAAGTTAGCTGAAGAACATGAGGGCATCCTACCGTGTATAGGCATTCATCCATGGGAAGTTGGAAAGGCGACCAAGGACGAAGTTAAGGCGATCGAATCTTTAATAGGGAGGTATGAAGTTAAAGGGATAGGAGAGGTAGGGTTAGACAAGAAGTTCGTGAAGAACACGTTCAATAAGCAATACGAATTCTTCATTAATTTCGTAAATTTAGCTAAAGAGTACGATCTATTCCTAAACGTACACGCTCCAGGCGCTTGGAGAGAGGTTTTAGATCTACTTAGAAGGAAGGACGTCGGTAGAGCTGTAATACACTGGTTCACCGGGCCTTTAGAGCTATTGAACGAGATCAAGGAGCTGGGTTACTTCATATCTTTAAACCCGGCAGCTAAGGTGCAAAATAAACATAGAAGGGTGATTGAAGAAGCTCCTCTAAATATTATATTGTTGGAGAGCGACGGTCCTTACGATTACAGGGGGTTGAAGCTCGAACCCAAGCTAATCCCAGAGCTATTAACCCTAATATCTGAGATTAAGAAGATCGATGTTGATATGCTCTTAAGCCGTATAAACGAAAACTTCAAAGCCCTTATTAAATCAGTTTAAAAAGCAGATATGGGGTAGAACGCCGTTTACAATCACTTTCTATCGAATTTGAGCTAGGGTACTAGCCTCTCCGCTTATCCCCCCACTTCTTCAAGCGCTTTCCTCTTTGAGCGCTTCAGAGAGTATCGATGGCGTACCTGGTATGTTTCCATTATGGGCGACGTATGCCATCGGTTACTTGAACGGTATGCATAGTGAAGGGCGACTTCCTAGGGCCGAAGAGGTAGAAACCGACGAACATAGTCCTTCCTTTCATTATTCCGGATATTATCTCCTTAATTTCGTCTAACCCCTTCCTCTAACTAACGTGTTGACATACGTTATCTCCTCGCTTCCGAGAGCAGTATCTTCGCGTTCTTTCGATCTCTTGCTAAATCCCTCGATCTCTTCAGAAGCACGGGAGGTTCCATATTTCAAGCAGGCCTCTCCATGCGCAAGTTAACCTTTTTAGCTTTTCAAACTTAAGAAAGGAGGGTTGATAAACTCGTCTATTGAAAGGGAGCTAGGAGAGCTTTGGAATAGGCTTTTACTAGAATACGAAAAGAAATGTCCTCGTTCTAAGGAGATGTTTGAAAGAGCTAAGAGCGCTTTACCCGGAGGCGTCACCTATCACATAAGGCACTTTAAGCCGTATCCTCTGTTCGTAGAACGAGCTAAGGGCTCAAAGGTATGGGATGTAGATGGGAACGGATACGATGATTACTGGATGGGCCATGGAGCTCACATCTTAGGCCACTCTCCAGATTTCGTAGTAAAATCGGTTAACGAAGTAGCAAGTAAGGGAACTCATCTAGGATACGAGAATCCATATGCTTTAGAATACGCCGAGCTTTTGACCAAGATAATACCAAACCTCGACCTAATCAAGTTCACGAATAGCGGCACCGAAGCTAATATGTACGCTACGAGGTTAGCTAGAGCCTACACTAAAAGGAAGTATGTAGTTAAAATTGAAGGAGGATGGCATGGAGGATATGACGCTCTCCACGTAGGAGTTACCCCGCCTTACGCCGGCCCTGAATCCTTGGGCTTACCCGAAGACTTCGTTAAGTATACAGTAGTGGTGCCCTTCAATGATTTAGCTTCGCTTGAGGAAGCGCTAAGAAGGTACGAAGTAGCCGCTGTAATTATGGAGCCCGTCTTAGGAGCTGGAGGCTGTATAGCGCCTGAGAAAGGGTATTTAAGGGAAGTTAGAAGGCTAGTTGATGAGCATGGAGCTCTCCTCATTTTCGATGAGGTAATAACCGGATTTAGGTTGGCGTTGGGAGGAGGTCAGGAGTACTTCAACGTAAAGGCCGATATAGTCGTTTTAGGGAAGATCGTCGGAGGCGGTTATCCTGGAGCGGGAGCTTTTGGAGGAAGGGCAGAGGTCATGGAGCTTTTAGATCAAGTGAAGAGGTCGAAGGTAAGGGAGAGGAGCTTCCATGGAGGAACCTTTACAGGAAACCCGGTAACGATAACGGCCGGCTACACGTTAGTTAAGCACCTTGCGGAGAATAAAGGCTTATACGATAGATTCAATGGAACGTGGAGTAGCGCGATTAGAGAGTTAGATAAGCTATGTGACGAGTACGATAGGCTATGTTGGGTAACCGGGGTAGGTAGCATGATCGGACTGCACTTCACAACTGAAAGACCCATCAATGCTAAAATGGCTCACGAAAAGAGATGGAGCCATAAGGTGTTAGACGTTCTCCATCTATACACAAGGTTAAACGGTATATTGTACATGACGGAACATTCTCCGCACTTACTGCCCTCAATGGTACATGATGAAGAACAGAGAAGGAGGTTAATAGAGGTTGTTAGAAAATTCCTAGATCAATTATCGAGGATTGTAAAGGCCGCTAAATGAGCGCTACGTTATAAAGGAGAGGCTTAAGCTCAGTTTGTCCCGTACCGTTCATTTCCTCACATTGCATTTCGAACGCTGGCGTATTCATCATCGCTATGATATCGTACGCCTCTCCTTATTTAAATGCTTATGGAGATCATTCTCAAGTGTAAAAGCGATCTCACCGTTACATGGTGTTGCATGATAACAACACTCACTTATAGCGCTCACCAAGTTAAAGGCTTATATTTGCGTAGATTGACTAGATGGTTATACTGGTTCTAGATGTAAGTGGGCTCTCTCAAGTATATAGATTTGAACTTAAAAACTAGATTGCTTCGTAATTAAGTACATGAGCAATTAACGTACTCGTGAATCGAGATTAATACCGCGGGAAGTACGTAATTCCGTTAAAACTGCGTTAATGAAATTTCAAATTACTTTTCACAATACCCACCAACTTGTACACGCCGTATCCTACGAGAGTTAGTGATGTAAGTAGTACGACTACGCGTACTATCATGAACGACATGTTATACATGGATACGATTACGGCTATATCCTTGGACGGTATACCTTCTCGATGGAGTTTTAAAGGTAGAAGGGGTAATTGAACTACGTAGGCGAGCACAATACCTAGGATAACTTGGATAGCGAAGCTAAGTAGAAAACCTATGGTTATGTAACTCAGTGGCCTCGAGATAACCTTAGGAGCCCTTCTATAGGCTAACCACGTAATAATGAACGGTATAAGGAATGGTATCGACGAAATGAACCTTTCGATGAAGTAAGCATGGAGGCCTATCATGCTATCCATAGGTAGCACCTACACATCGTGACATACGAGCAAATAAAATTGTTTCTTCAAATTTCTTTACGACTTATACTCGTTTATCTTATTTGTACTTTATAGATCGGACCTCAATTAAGGAACATTAGTTTTCAATTACGCTAATGACCGCTGGATCTACGGTAGTTAAATAGCGAGTTCCCTCACTACTGAAAGGGCAGCGTAACGGAAAGGTAAAAATTTGGGGAATGTGGAATATAGCGAGATGGCTAATCTAGTTAGGAGGAAAACCATCGCCGTTTTAATTACCGCCTTCATCCTAGTAGGCCTTCTCGCCCACGTTCTCCAGCTCTACATCGCAGCTAGAGAAGTAGAGTTAACTAGAATGTCCGTATCCTCTCTTAAGTTGGAAGGATTTCCTCTTCCCTCGAAATTGAGC
>CAYQTV010000047.1:0-7017 GCA_964420525.1 uncultured Nitrososphaerales archaeon
AAGATGCAGGCTTTAAGCTATTAACGAAGATCGAAAATTTAGAAAGGGATTTCCAAAATACGAGCATTAGATTTTACCTGCCCCCTTATTACCTTCCTAACGTTGAGGTTAAAAGAGCTAGGAACAGGCATCACTTTTACGCGATCGAAAACAGGATAAGGTTTTATATAGGAAAATCCTCGATCTATATAGGACCTTTAGAACATCAGATAGCTTACAAGCTTTACTTAGGGACGAACAAAGACCTTGAAGATGCATACTTTATATGGAGGTTACTGAGGAATAAACTATCTGTAGATGAGATCAAAAGATGGGCTAATGAGATAGGGGCTGGAGGGAGGTTATGGATACTAAAAAGGTAGATCCAGATATAGAGAAGGACAAGAAGGATACCTTATTGTCGAATCTAGAGGCTATAGAGCTGTACGTAGAGCTAATTGAGAAAAACGAAGAGGAATACTACGAACATTATGAGAAGTTCATAAATTCCTTTTACGCTTATATCAATAGAAATAGAAAGTTCATCAATGTTTACTTGAGGAAGGTGAGAAAGGGGCGGTTTTTATTTTAACTTCTTAAAGCTTTCAAATAGCGAGGAAAACTTAAAAGGAGGTGTTTAATAGGAAGAATACCTAGGATGATCAAGGAGTTCGCTTTAATGGGCGTATTAACGGCTTTACTGCTAGCCATAGGGTATGTCGTAGGCTTGATCTTCGGACATCCCGAGGAAATCACGTTTATAGCTTTAATATTCGCCGCTTTCATGAACGTAATGTCTTACTTGTACAGCGATAAGATCGTGTTAACTATTACTGGAGCGAAGATCGTATCTGAAAGGGAGGCCCCTGAGCTCCATTCGATCGTAGAAAAAGTCGCGCTAAGAGCGGGGATACCGAAGCCTAGGGTAGCTGTAGTGAATTCCCTCGTTCCAAACGCCTTCGCAACTGGCAGAAACGCTAAGAACGCTGTCGTCGCCGTCACTAAAGGCCTAATTAGTCATCTATCTAGAGATGAATTGGAGGCCGTTATAGGGCATGAGATATCGCATATTAAGCATAGAGATATCCTAATTTCGAGCATGGCCGCTACGATAGCTGGAGCCATAGCTTATATAGCTATGATGGGGAGGTTTAGCATATTCTTCGCAGATGAAGATAGAGGAGCCGCTCCTCTCCTAGCCTTAATTGCTGGAATCCTAGCTCCTATTGCCGCTATGATAATCCAGTTCGCTATCAGTAGGGAAAGGGAATATAAAGCGGATGAAGGAAGCGCTAAGATTACCCTAAAGCCCTTAGCATTAGCTTCCGCTTTAGAGAAGATCGAGAGGGTAGTGAGGAGAGGATACTCAATAAGGGCAAATCCAGCCACCAGTTCTCTGTGGATCGTAAATCCGTTTAGAGGGGACGAACTTTTAGAGTTATTCTCAACTCATCCTCCAACTTGGAAGAGGATAGAAAGGTTAAAGAAGCTAAGCTTAGGGCTAAATCCATAAATCGAGCATCCCGACATCTTAAATAAAACGCTCTTTACCAAGCTTAAATGCTAAATACGCTACACGATGTATATTCTTTGCTTACCTTCCTTTTAAGGAATATAGAGAAGGTTAAAAAGAGCCTTCATCTTCTTCCTTGGTATGAAAGCTCTAGTAGTTATAGATATGTTGAAGGGCTTCGTAGGAGATAGGGAAAGGAAGATAATCGATAACGTAAAGAACTTAATCGACGTATGCAGACGGAAGGGATTTCCCGTCATATATGTGTGTGATTCACATATACCTGGAGATAGGGAGTTTAAGCTATGGGGAGAACATGCCTTAAGGGGGACTGAAGATGCGGAAGTAGTAGATGAACTCAAGCCTACCAATAGAGATTACGTAGTTTACAAAAGGAGGTACTCTGGCTTTTTTGGAACCGACTTAGATCTCCTCTTGAAGGAGCTTAGAGTTGAAGAGGTAATCTTATGCGGGATATATACTGAATACTGCGTGAAACATACAGCTGCTGACGCCTTCTTCAATGGATATGACGTGACTATCGTAAGGGATTGTGTATTAAGCTATGAGGATAAAATGCAGGAATTAATGCTAGATTACATGGCTAAGGCGTACGGAGCTAAGATCGTAAGCCTAGAACAGCTAAGCTCGTAACAAGTCGTTTAAAGATCAGGTAGGGACAATGTCCTTCATCCCTAAGTCGGTCCCCAGTTATGTCATCATCTCGTTCTTTTTTAATAGAGAATTATTTTATTAATTTTATTCGAAATGAGAGGTCAGCAGTGGTCGGCTCGGCCATCGATTAGCCTGAAGAAAAGATTCATCATCCTCTATATCCACCTACCTTTCGATATATAAAAGCTACTTGGTAATTGAGAGATCAGTAGTAATCTCCGAGAAGCCACGGATTTCCTATATGTACGTTAACTAATCCGGCTTTTTTAGCGGCTTTTAAACACCTTTCCATATGCCCTTTACTAGTAGGAGGAAGATCGTCCATTAAGTAATCGGGGTGGAAGGCTAATAAGCTGTACGGTATATTGGGATCAATATCGGCTAAAAAGGAAGCTATCTTCTCTACCTCCTCTTCATCTACATATCCTGGAACTATTAGAGTACTTGCTACTAGCAGCGGAGGTTCCTTCCTCTCCTCTATCCTCTTTCCAACCACTTTTATATTCTCGTATAAAGCCCAATTTTCACAACCGGTTAGAGCTTTGTAAATTGAGGGAGTCCACGCCTTAATATCGAACTTTACGCATCCTCCTGTCTTCAAAGACAGCTCTAAAGCCTTTTTCAAATATCCCGTAGACATGAGGCCGTTAGTCTCCCAACAAACCCTAAAGATCCTATCTTTAGCTTTCTTAAGCATTAAAATAGATGAAGCTAATGCATGTTGAAGTTGAGGAGAGGGATCTCCTCCAAAGTAACATACGCAGGATACCTTATCGTATACCTTATCGGCTAGCTCCTTAGCGGTCATTACAGGTTCGTGCTTAGATGCTAACTTACGATAGTGCCAGTTCTGACAGAAGAGGCAATCCAAGTTACAAGCTCCATAAAATACAGCTAAATTGTAATATCCGTATTCAGCATTATGAGAGTAAGCGTATTTTGGATATCCTCTACCTGTACATCCAGGACATACGAACTCAGCAACGCAGTTGGTGGGAAGGGGATCGTAATACCATTCCAAAACGCCTCTCTCAGCAGTTCCGGCCAATCTGATGAGCTTTCCATTCCTATTAGCTACAAGTCCGCAGAAGCCGATCTCTCCTTCAGGTATAGAACACCGATTAGCGCAAACGTAGCACGTTAAACCCTTAGGATCCCTAGGAGGTTCTTCAGGCATCCCGAACATCCCCCTACTGTACCTATGGGCCTCTTTAGCTAGCTCCAAAGCCTCCTTTTCATTACTCCTAAGACACTCGACACATACTCCAAGCTTACCCGATATAACGATCGACTTCTTACCGCATAGCTTACATTCCTTTTCATCTTGAACTTTCGTAGATATTCTCCACATTACTCTAAAGCCTTTAACATCGAAGATCGTTAAAAAGTTAGCTTAAATTACACAGCAAAGAGGGTTCCATCTATCGTAGCTCTACAACGTCCATCTTCTCCAAATCGGCTGTACCAAGCCCCTTAGCTTGAGCTAGCTTTAGGTACTTTATGTTCATGGGATCGAAGCCGAGAAGCCTAGCTCCTACGGTATCCGCGGCAACTAGATCGTTTGAAAAGATCATTACACCCATTTCTTTCGCGATACCTCCCAACTCTCCTCCAATACATGCCTTCCTACCATCTATTACGGCTAAGTTAGGCTTGAGGTATAGGTTAATATCTACGATGCTCTCATTAAGCCTTCTATGGAACCTTCTCTTCTTCGCTACCTCGATTTCCTCGCCTATCGTAGCTCCCATCATATTCTTAAGAGATAGCGTAACTCCAGTTAAGGAATGAGTTTTTAAAACGGCAGCTGAAATTAGATAAGAATTCTTCAGCGTGATCGGAAACTCGAACTTCTTTAGCGTTAACGTATCTAAACGCTTCCGAACCTCATATCTATCTCTATTTAAATCCACTAACCTCAGTCCGTATTTCTTAGCTAGATCTATATACCCTAAATCTCTAAAAGCCTCCCACGTTTCGCACCAACCCGATCCTTCAGCTATAATTATCTCCTTTCCGAATTTCCGAAGATACTTAACTAAGGCCTCCACGGTTTCAGGAGAGGTGGTAGTTGGATAGGGCTCGTTTATTATCAAGTTTGGCTTTATTACTACCTTATCCTCTCTAATATCGATATTTAACGCATCCAATCCCTTTTGAACCATAGAGTAAGCATTGTTTCCTCTCACGATCACAACCTTTGACTTCACGCCCTCTTCAGTAATCTTTATACTCTTACGTTTAAATAAATACCTATAGCAGAAGGCTCTGAGTGCGGGGGATGATGAGCTCTCGCCCGTTTGAATGATTTCAATGATTACCCGTCGGCGTCTGACCCAGCTTTCTAAAAATTTAAGAGATCCCCCTTAATTATTAACTTAGGTGATAATATGAAGAAAGAGGTAGGGACCTTTTACTACCTGCTACATCCAAGGCCGGTAGCCTTAATTTGTTCAATTGATGAGAAAGAAAGGTCTAACTTCATGGCCTGCTCTTGGATTACCCCAGTTAGTGAAGAACCTCCCATGATTTCGATATCGCTTTGGAAAGAAGGCTATACTTGTCAATTAATAAAACAGGCGAAAGAGTTCACCGTTAACATACCGTCGGCTAGCTTAGTTAAAGAAGTATGGATAGCTGGAAGCAAAAGCGGTAGGAAGGTAGATAAATTTAAGCTAACTGGTCTTAAAGCCAAACCCGCTAAGAAGGTTAAACCTCCTATAATAGAACAATGTATAGGTCATTTAGAATGTAAGTTAGTGAATTCTATTGAGGCTGGAGAGTGCATCGTCTTCATTGGTGAAGTGCTAGCAGCTTACGCTGAAGAGGAGCTATTAGCTAAGGAGATGTGGAGCGAGAAAGCGGAAGTACTTTTACATTTAGGAGGGAGACAATTTACTACTCCTAAGGCTAGCTTTAAGGCTTAGCTCATAAAGAATAAGACAAAAAGGGTAAATGCGAAGAGAACGGGTAAATCTATTGCAATTGAGATAGTCACGAGCTTAAAAGCTACTTTAACTAGATAGATGCGTGGATATAAGTGTTACATATTATAATTTGTAACGCTTCTTTGATAGAAATTTTTGATAGAAATAGAACTTATAAACAAAAATGTTTTACATGTGTTGAACATTTTAGCGCTTCCCGAGAAGTTAAACCTTCTTTTCCTCAAATAGCTCTTTGAACTTCTTAAGCTGGCTTTTCTTCCCTATTAGCAAGAGAACGTCTCCCTTCGAGAGGACCGTGTTTGGTCCAGGCCTAACTTTAACCTCTCCTTCATGAGTTACGGCGGCTATTTTAACTCCCGTTTTTTCCTCTATTCCAGCCGCCTTAATGGTCTTACCGTTTAGTTTAGAGTCTGGAGCGATGTAGAATTGGATAGCATCTACGTCCTTACTTAAGACCATCCTATCGATTATATCTAAGATAAACGGTTTAACTAAGGCCTTCGCTATCATCCTCCCTCCCTCTACTTCTGGAGAAATTACGAGATCTGCTCCAATCTTATACATCCTATCTACGGTTTCGGCATGATTTGCTCTAGCAACTACGTATATATTCGGATTCAAGGACTTAGCCGTTATTACAACGAAGACGTTCTTAACATCGTCTCCAAACACCGTTGCTATTCCCTTAGCTTTCGTTATCCCGGCCTCCTTTAAGGTCTCCTCTTTACAGGCATCTCCTTGAATAACCGGTATTCCCTTCTTGACCAGCTCCCTAACGACTTCCTCATCTCTATCTATAACGACGTAATTTTCCCCTATCCTTGCGAGTTCCTCAACTACTACCTCTCCTATATCCCCATATCCGCAAACGATATAGTGGTTTTCTAATGGCTTTTTAACCACGGGCTCACCTATAGCTTCCCTAATACTTCTCCTTAAAATCTCTTCCGTCATCGTCTCTAAAAATATAGCTAGAGATCCTATGCCAAAGATTATGAGAAAGGAGGTAAATAGCTTGCTAATCGGCGTAGTGGGGTAGATTTCACCATACCCTACCGTAGATATGGTAACTATAGTGAAGTAAAACGCATCTAATAGGGATAAATTGAGAAGGAAACTATATCCAATAGCTCCTATAACTACTACAATTACCAGCAGGGAAATAGAAATCCATAACCTTCGACGCATTAATTCACCTTATAAATAGGGGTATGTAGCCGAAATAAATCTTTTTATTCACATAGCTCTCTTTGAATAAAACCTATTGAAGAATATCCCTAAGAGAGCTCCGTAAATTAAAGCCATTAGCAATTCACGGATTACCTTATTAAACACGTAGTAAAGGCCGTACCCGATGTTCGGTAAGCTAAGCAACATAGATATGAACCATAGCGCGATTCCAGTTACTAGGCCCTTCGTTATAGGCCTCTTACCCGGTATTTTATCGTAAATCCAACCGTAGACCGCTCCTATTATCGTTCCTAAAATCAGGCTTATTATAGCCGCCGTAATTGGAGCTGTAGTTAAGGTTAATTGGTAAATATGCTCGGCCGATATAGGGACGTTAGGAGGTAGGTTTGCGGAGATGATCGAAATGATGAATTCCTTCATGCTTAGGAGAGTGGTATAGGTTACGATGCCGTTAATTACCCCATAAATCAAGCCTGCGAGAACTCCGGCTTTAACTCCTACCCCAGCATAGCCCATCTTAAAACACCTACTTAACTATCAAAACGCTCTTCTTGCATACCCTAGCTACCCTCTCCGAAACGCTTCCCAGAGGTAGGAGCTTTGAACCATGCGTTCCCCTACTTCCTAAAACTACTAAATCGAAACTTCCTTCGTAGGCGTACTTACATATAACGTCTACTGGATAGCCATGTTCTAAAGCCGTAACGATCT
>CAYQTV010000048.1:0-4564 GCA_964420525.1 uncultured Nitrososphaerales archaeon
CTAAACCATAGATCCATAGTCCTAGTTGTGACCTTAGCTAAAGGAGTGAACGATAGGGATTTAGGAGATATAGTTAGGTACGCCGTGAAAAATAAGGATGTAGTTAGATGCGTAAACATACAGCCTATATCTATGGCCGGGAGGGCGAGGAAGGAGGAAATGAGGGAGCTAAGAATTACCATACCGGACGCTATAAAGCTAATCGAGGAACAGACGAATGGAGTCGTATCTAGATGGGATTGGAGGCCTGTAAATTGGCCGATGCCCGTAGCTAAGGGAATGGAGGTTATTAAGAATAGGATGTATCCTGAGTTTACGATGCATCCTCATTGTGGAGCTGCTACATTTATAGTAGTTGAGGAAGACGGATCCTTTAACCCTATTACTAAGTACGTAGATGTAGATAAATTCGCGGAGGTATTCTGGAACGTTCATTACTTAGGAGTTAAGGGAAAGAAGACGAGAGCGAAGTTAGAGCTCGCTAAGCTACTACCCATGGTTAAATCTGAACTTTTGAGAAACTTGCTAAAGGACGTTATAACTAAAGGTAGCTACGAAGCGCTGGGGAGGTTCATGCATCGGATAATTATGATAGGGATAATGCACTTCATGGACGTATGGAACTTCGATCTAGATAGAGCGCAAAGATGTGCTATCCACTACGCAACTCCTGACAATAGGATTATTTCCTTCTGCACCTTCAACAACATCCATAGAGGAGAGGTAGAGAAGAAGTTCGCTATACCAATTAAAGAGTGGGAAGCCAAGACAAAAAAGAAGATAAGCGAATACGCTTAACCTTTGAGGACAATCTGCTAGTGAACTCTCCAAGCGTAAACGGCCCCCGATCTGCAGGAGTTTATACAATTAAGGCATATAACGCAGTAATCCGGAGTCATCCACGTTTTCTTTACCATCTCCCAGTCTACGTTAATTAGACAGTTTTCATCGCATTTACATTGTTTACATCTCAAACATAGATCTTTATCCACTTTTATCCCTAAGATCCTTATCCTTGAGAATATCTGTGCATAAGCTCCTAGTATACACACGTACCTACACCAATCTCTTGGTTTAAAGATAAATCCCCAAACAATCGCTAAAATGAAGTATATCCTGCAATACCATATAAAGAAATCCCATTCCCAGAATATCTCTATAGTCGCAACTACTCCCAATAGCGTAAAAAGCAGTGGAAACCTCACAACTTTGAGCTTATTGGACCACTTAAGTCTTCTATACTTTAGCTTTGTAAAGAATATATCGTGTAAAGCGGCGTACGGGCAAAACCAACCGCATGCTACCCTACCCATAATTACCGGAAGGAGGGTTAGGAAAAAATCCAAACCAAAACCACCACCACGCCCATTCGATAGTTGGATCTTTAAGCACTTCAGTGTAAGCGATTGTTCCTATGAATATGAGGAGGGCTAAAAATAGGAACACCTTTCTAATTGGGTCCCAAGGAACCTCTCTCATTAGCCTTCTAGGCGTCTCTAAAAAGATCCCGGCTTTTCTCAACCGAACCACCTCCAGGATAGCCCGCTTTCAACGTAGCTATCTAATACGCTAGATATTTCCTCGATGTTCAGTATTCCTGTAAACAGGAATCCTAGGTAAATTAGCCACGGAAAGATAGCTACTAGCGTCCTAGCTCTACTTAGTTTTAACTCGCGTTTTACGAATCCGTAAATTAAAATTATAGTTATTATCATAAACGTTACGCCAACGCCCGTTCCAAGCCAGAACCCCTCTATTGGTGCAAAGTTGGGGAGCTCTCCCCAAGGAGTTACTACCTTGGTGCTAACTGCAGATTTATAGTAGGGAGGAAATAATCCGAGATACATTTCTTGCCTTACTATTTCGAACATCATTTTCACATCCTATATAGAACCACCAGTTGATCATAGCAATATGGGCGATCCCTGTCCATGTCAGTAATCTAATGAACGACCCCCTTTCCTCCTAGTGCTCTACCAATTCCGTAGGTTGCCGAGGTTAAAGCTAACCAATAGACAAACGTAAACATTACCGAGAAGCTCCAGAGAGCGATCATCCATACAGGTAAAGGATATATTGGATTTTTCAACTGGAAGCCTATGCATTAACGCTACATCTGGAGAGAATATATAACCTAAGGAGCCATATACCTTATCTACGATCGGAGCGATTAAGTAGGCCCAGCTATTAGCCATACTTACGATAATCTTATTAACGGAGTATGGAAAAATCTCAATGCTCTCGGCTATCGCCCTACTGATAATGACCATAGTTGCTATGGCCTCTATTAATGGAAGGTTTTTGCGATATGGTTTTACAAACTCTTCACTAGCTTCATCGTAGATTCTATTATAATACTTCATTTACTTTTCACCTCTACATTTAATAAGCTCAATTAAGTCGCTAATGTATTCTTCAACGTTAAGATCTAAGAAGAACGAGTAAAGGGCTAAACCATCGATCAACGCCATAACTAGCGTGGCTAACTTTTTAGGATTCTCGACCTTTAGCTCTTTCAGTAGTGGCTCTAATCTTTCAATTCCCCTTTTATATATCTTAAGTGCGAGATCCTTGCTACCTTTCTGTTTCTCTTTTTCGAAAACATATTGGAGGAACCTAAAGATCCTAGGCTTCTCCTTTATCATTTTTAAGCTACTATTTACGAACTCCTCGATATTAGATACCTTTACCGAAATACATTCTTCTATAAGATACGAAACTACTTCCTTCTCAAGATCGTCTTTAGTTTTGAAGTAGTAGAATATTAAGCCGACAGAAATCCCCGCTTTCTCAGCTATTTCTTTAACGGTAACGTTTTGTGGAGGCTTGGAAGTGTATAGATCCAGCGCAGCTTGGAGGATCTTCTCTTTCATCTTTTTTAATTGAGCACTCAATCAAATTTAAAACTTACTCCTTCATTCTATTTTTCCTAAAAATACAGCGTGTTAAAATGGACCGGGTATCTACGCTTAATTAGGAGCGAATCCATCTCCAAAATCAGTGGGAACTTTTATTAGATTTTAAGCTACCATTCTTCTGCTTCATAGCTTCTTCTAACTTTATCTTGAGGATCGTCGTTTAACCTCCATAACCCTCTTTTGAAATCTAAAAGTATAATTCCTAAAAGGCTAGTTACGTAATCGCTAATTAATACTTCATGGATATAAGGGTTTACTATTACATTTACTAGAACCTTCTTATTTTCTCTATCATTTAATAAGAGCTCTAACTCTATAGGTAATTCACGGTATGGAACGCTTATCTCTCCTCCTCCCGTATCTAATATGGTTGAAGTTCTATCTTTAGGAGGTCATAGGTTCAATCTTTTAGCAAGCTCAACTGGAATTACTATATCTGGAGCGTCCGTTTCAAAGCCACTATTTAAAAGAGCAACCGTTTCGACGACCCTATCTTCACTTTTAAGCCTTACCTTTACTCTGCAACCCATCGTCTTTTAACACCTTTCGCTTTTTAATGTAGCCTATCCTCTTTCTAGGTTTTGTATAAGCTCTAATTTCTCTCAAAACTTTAAGAACTTCATCGCTTAGCTCTTTACTCATATTTCTCTACAATTACTAATTATTAAGCCTATATAAGGATAACGAGGCCTTTAAGATGATGTAGTGTTGAAACCTTCGCGCTTTCCCTCGCCTTATCTACCGGTTCCCACCTAAACCTCCATAACCCTCTTCCGAAGGATTCGACGGCTATCTCGAGCTATTCGGCAAGCGAATCGTGCAAGTAATTTACCCTTCAGTTACTGAGCTTTCTTCCTTATCCTCTCAGCTCCTTATTCCGCTACTCGCAGCGATACTTCCGTTTTACCTTTTCCGAGCATTTTAACCAATAGATGCTTTAGATTGAATTGACTTTGTAGAGCTGCGCTCTACTTATTTTTCCTTGGGACTATAACTATCTCGTACTCTCCAATTCCGGAAAGTGATTATGTGAGGTCTGCTCGCTTATCTTACTCCATAACCTCTTTTTGTGAGAACGAATAATGGGTCATCCAAGAAGAAATAATTATTCTCAGCTTAGAGAATTCCCGAATTTTTTAATACAAATTGATACCCTAACTTTATGTAAAGCTCTTCAAACATAGCTATCAGGTAACAGCCAACAGTAGAAGCCATAGAAAGCACTGTCGAGGGGATACCAAATATCTCCTCTCTATACAGTCACGAAATAGTTAAGTGGAAAGTTAGAAGGAATAGAAAAAGAATTTAAGGGCTGTTAGACAACTTGTCGACGGATACCTAATACTCCAAAAGGGAAAAACAGCCTCATTGAACCATACAAAAAGCAGGGAAAATAGTAGACTTTATCGGAAAATTCGTGAAATGAGAATTAGGAGACGATCAACCCCCTAGCATTTAATCTGAAAAATTCTTCATGCGCGTTCAAAATTTCGACAAACTAATTTCCTATGCTAGCGCTCAACCTACTTACTTTCCTAGGAATAGATCTTCAAGGGTAAAAGAACGGGGATGTCGATTTATCCCCAAATTGGAATGGACCGGGCGGGACTCGAACCCGCGACCTCCCGCGTGCGCGGCGGGCATTC
>CAYQTV010000048.1:4574-6937 GCA_964420525.1 uncultured Nitrososphaerales archaeon
TCGCAATGCTTAATCATTACGTCCTTAAAAGCCTTAAGGTGAAGGATGATAGTTTAAACACAGCTCTAAATTAGCTAACAAGCGATGTACGATTAATTCTATTTCTAAACCGCAACTGTTTTTATTGAATGTTTACCCTCATACCTACCCCTCCCTCTCTCACCCTTCTCCTAACTTCTCTTTCAGATATTTCGTTTGTCTACCGCCTGTACAGTGTAGAGGCACAATCAGTTTAACATTTAGGGAATTCAATAAGCTTGTAAAGGAATCTAGCTCTTCAACGCTACTACCCAATAGATGAAATCCTCCAATAACTCCGTGAATAGGCAAGCTAGTTAACTTTTCCATATAGGAGATGATATTCTCAATTCTTAGATGAGAACACTCGTAATCACGATCAATCCCTTACCTTTCACGTTTAACTCTATTACCTGTTCGTAAGGAGGCCTGTACAGAGCTCCAAATGTAACTATCTCCTCAATTAATTCTCTTGGTTCTTTACAACCTCATAACCTAAACTCTTCCGGAACATAAACGATCGTCGATTGGAATAACGAAATCAGGCTTTCTAACCTTAGGCCTTCGTGTTTCTTAGCAAAATAAGGGAGTTCGACTTTCTACGTTTTGCTCCACGATTTAAAACATTTTGTTCAGTACACAGTAAAATTCGCATCTTTCAACGATGAGAAGGAGATATATTTAAAAGTATAAAAACACATACCTATATAGAAGCATGAAAAGTGAAGGAACTTCACTCCGTAAAAAGGCTGAGTTTTTAATTGAGAAGGGCGTATGCACCTTCAAGGACGTGGATAAGTACATAGAGGAATTGGAAGGGATGCTGAGAAAAATACCCAGTGAGCAAGAGCTCAGAAGAGTAGCTGAGTTTTACAAAACCTTGTCCGATCCCTTCAGAATAAAGCTAATCTATCTTTTAAGCTTTAGATCTATGAACGTATGTGAATTAACGGTCGCTATGAATACGACGCAACCTACAGTAACGCATCATTTGAAGATACTGGAACACATGCATATAATTAACAGGAAAAGAGTAGGGAGGTGGACGTATTACGAATTAAAGTACAAAGAGGTGCTCGATAATATTAACTCGATATTGAAGTTTAAGCCTTTCGTATGGTAGGTCGTTAAAGCTTTACGTACTATTTTCTTTTTTAAATGAGAACTCTCTCGATGTATATACTTATTTAATTATATAAATTTTTCATTTTTGAAAAATGAAAATATATACATTTTTATTGAGATAAATAACATAAAGAATTTAGGCTATAAATATATTATGTAAGTAAAATTTATAATTTTATCTTTCGGAAAACGAAGTGAGAGTATGCCTGAAAAAATGTCAATTACAGTCTTTACAGGAAGCGTCGATAGGTTAACGGGAATGGCGATATTAGCAAGCGGCGCGGCAGCGATGGATGTACAAGTGGAAATTTTTCTACAGCTTTGGGGAGTTTACGCATTTAAAAAAGACGTGATAAAGACGAACATGCACTTTAGCGAATTTAAAGAAATGGCTGAAATGGCCGCCAAGAGGCTTCAAGAATTAAAGCTACCTATGTGGTACGAGATGTTAAAGGAGGCGAAGGAAACGGGAAATGTTAAGATCTTCGCATGCTCTACCGCATGTAAAATATGGAACGTTACAAAGGACGATCTGGAGATGGTTGATGAAATAATAGGAGCGGGAGAATGGATAGAAAGATCGAAGGATGCGAATATTACCTTATTCGTTTGAGGTGAAAGCAATGAGCGTAGATTTATCTAAAATTAAGCCGGATAAAACCGTCGATGCGAGAGGAACCTCTTGCCCAGGACCTCTTTTAGCCGCTAAAAGGGCTATAACGGAAGTGCCCATCGATGGTATACTTGAAGTGCTATCTTCGGATCCCGGAACGGCTAGAGATCTCCCTCTGTGGGCTAAGAAAGTGGGGCATGAATTCTTAGGAACTATAGAGGAGCCCGGTTACTGGCGCATATTTGTGAAGAGGAAGAAGTAAGTGATGCGATGTGTCCGAGGAGGAGTTTAAACCCCAAATACTTATTTTTTCAACCAATTCTATATCGGATATAGGTATAGATCTAACTGGTTTATTACACATCCATTATCCGGCTACTACATCTATAATTAGGCTTCCGTGTTCTAGTATGATAAGGCCAGACTTTATCCTTTGGGCTTTTAAGAAGGGGTTCGATGCCGTTTTCGTAGCCGCAGATGGAACCGATTGTCCCTACATGGCGGATTGTACCGATAAGACCGCGAAGAGGATTACCGAAGCTTATGAGCTTTTAAAGAAGAACGGCATCGAACCCGAGAGGCTTAAGATGGCCGCTATTTGTTCCGT
>CAYQTV010000049.1:0-1875 GCA_964420525.1 uncultured Nitrososphaerales archaeon
GCTTTATTAGCCGCGCATCCGTAGGTCTCTATGTAATATTTCATTCCTTTCATAATCTCTATACGCTCGCTATTTTTAAGTTATGTCAAAAACAATTAATCACGAATAGGCATAGTTTTGATTAAGCATTTTTAAATCGAATATCCTATATATCTAGGCCTTGCAGGAATGTCCAGCCAGCTCGATACCTTATTTATAGGAGTAGGAACATCAGGTAAAAGGGCTTTAAAGGTGCTTAAGGAGACGGAATTGCCTGGCAACTACTTACTTGTTTCTGATAAAAAAACCGATGTAGAGAACGATGTCTCCTTTTTGGAGTTTAAGGGAGAAGTACAAACGATCACACACTCATCAGACCTCGCTATAATCTTCACGTCCCTAACCGGCAATACGGGACCCTATGTTGCTCCACATTTATGTTCGAACTTAAAAAGTAAAGGATCATATGTTATCTCTGTCGCTTATCCACCTCTCCCCTTCTACAAAAATAAGTACTTTAAAGCCGCAAATACCTTAAGAAGGTTAAAGAGAACTTCTAATATAGTCTTCCTAGTTGATAACTTGTTCTATAAGGAGAAATACGGAAATATTCCTCTAAACGAGTTTTACTACAACGTTAACCTCGATCTTGCTAAGGCAATACGTTACATACTTTCGGACGAAAGCTCTTTAGACGATATTAAAGAGCTTAAAGGAGGGATAGGCTTAATCATAAGCTCCAAAGAAGATAAGATCACATCTTCTATCGCTAAGATCTTAACAAAGGCATATAGCTTAGCCATTACCATTGAGAGTTCTATATCTATAGTGTCTGGAAAGCGTCATCCCTCCTTAGATGAATTAGAATGTATATATAGGGGACTATCCATTTTCGAAGGAGGTCCTCCGACTAGTATAAGAACATCGGAATCGAGCACCGAAACAAATTTAACTCTTATAGCCATTGGGAAAACCATCTTGGAAGAGTATGACCCAGTGGCTAAGATACTCGGGGATAGAGTATTGGATGATGAGCCTGAAGTAAAGTTAAATATCGAACTTCCCAAGTTAATGAGGATAGACTAGGTTACCTGCGTTCCTGGAGGGATTTCCTTATCTGGTTGGAGAATAGCCAAATTTTCACCCGTAAAAGCGGCTAAAATCATTACTTCGGATTCGATACCAAATATCTTCTTAGGTTGCAGATTGGTTACGACTATTACCAATTTCCCATTTAAATCCTCTGGATTGTAGAATTCGGCGATACCTGCGACTGCTCTTTTAACCTCCCCTCCTATATCGATCTTCAAATCTAATAATTTCTTTGAACCTTTAACTTTCTCGGCTGAAACGATCCTCCCCACTCTTATATCTAACCTTTTAAATTCCTCGAAGCTTACCTTTTCCATACCTATCCTCTTCTATCCTTCCTTTTTAAGCATAATCCGAAACCATTTTTAAATAAGCTAATTAACTATCTGACGATGAAGAGCTACAGAGAGCTGCTAGATAGGATAAAGGATAAACTCCATCCAGAAGGGGTTACCGCGCAATCTAGGCTAGCGATACCTGAACCGGATATAGTATGGGTTGGAAACAGAACGATAGTTAGGAACTTCGGAAATATCGCCGAAGCCATTGGAAGAGATCCCCAAAAAGTACTAATCTTCCTCGCTCGAGAGCTTGCAACCGCCGCTTCTTTAGATGAAGATAAGAGGGCCATCTTTATAGGAAGAAAAGACTTACAGTCGTTTAAAGTCCTTTTACAGAGATATGTTAAGGACTACGTTATCTGTCCAGTATGCAAAAGTCCGGATACTAAACTAGAGAGACATAAAAGAGTTACCTTCTTGATATGTGAAGCCTGTGGGGCTAAGTCCCCCGTAAGGGATTAAC
>CAYQTV010000049.1:1885-6924 GCA_964420525.1 uncultured Nitrososphaerales archaeon
AACTTTGTCTAAAAAATTCATCGTTAGGCTGATATCCTATCAGAACACGAAGATAGTGAATATCTGTGATGAAGAGCTTTTAAACCGGAAGTTAAAGGAAGGCAACTTAGTCGTAGATATCAATGAAGAATATTTCTCCGGCTTTTTAGCGAGCGAGGAAGACGCGATTAAGCTCGTTAAGGAATCGGATATTGTAAACTTAGTTGGCAATAGAATCGTTGAGGCCGTACTAAAGGAAAAGTTAGCTCATCCTGAAGCGGTTAGAAAGATATCAAATGTTTCCTTTCTCATGATCTACAAATTTAAATCGAAATAGGTAAGTTTATTTTAGAGGAGTTTAAAATATGTAGGGGGAGGTTTTATGGGTAAGAGAAAGGTATTAAGTGAAGAAGAGTTAAAGGAGCTAGTTTTACCTGGTCCAGGAGAGATGTTGGGTAGGGTGATTAAGCTTTTGGGAAGCGATCATATTTTAGTACAGTGTGTCGATGGTAAAACGAGGCTTGGAAGGATAAGAGGTAAGCTGAAGAGGAGGATTTGGGTTAGAGAAGGAGATGTGGTGTTAATAGCGCCTTGGGATTTTAAAGACGATAGGTGCGATGTGCTCTGGAGATATACCATTGCTCAAGTAGATTGGCTAAAGGAGAACGGCTATCTTCCTAAGGAGCTATAAATTTGAACGTTTATGGGGAAGACAAGGCTCTGAGGAAGGTATACGAAAAATTATTTAGATACGAAAAAGAATCAAGGATGAAAGTAAAGAGAAGCGAGGATTATGAAGTAGTTGAAGCTGTATTCGATAAACCGACTCTCATGACTCTCTACTCTATAATGAACGCTGGTATTTTCGATTACTTAAACGGCGTTGTAAGTACTGGAAAAGAAGCAAGGGTGTATTGGGGAGTTAAGGGAGATAAAGATGTTGCGGTGAAGATATACTACACAGTAACCTCCTCATTTAAAAACCGTATCATGTACATGATAGGAGATCCTCGTTTCGTTTCGTTTAAGAGGACAAGTAGGGGGTTAACAGAGGTTTGGGCTAAGAAGGAGTTTAAGAACTTAAAACAAGCGTACGATGCTGGCGTTAAGGTCCCTAAGCCAATTTATGTGAAGAGTAATGTGTTAGTTATGGAGTTTATAGGAGAAAATGGCAGACCGGCTCCGCTTTTAGCGGAATCGACCGTAGCTCAAAGAGATTATTACGAAATACTCGAAATGGTTAAGAAGTTATATAAAAAAGCTAACATAGTACACGCCGACCTCTCGGAATACAACATATTCAAGTACAAGGGAAAGCTGATACTGTTCGATTTCGGATCCGGTGTTGACGTAGCTCATCCAGAAGCGCTAGAATTTTTGATAAGAGATATAAATAATATCAATCGATTTTTCCTCAAACATGGATTAAAGGTTAAGGATGCCCGTCAAGTACTTAGAGAGGTGGTAGGAGATTGAGCTTTGAGGAATCTCTGAAGATCCCTCTAGATAGAGTAGGGGTATTAATAGGCAAGGGAGGGAAAGTAAAGAAGATGATAGAGGAGGAATGCAAGGTCTCTCTTCAAATAGATAGTAAAAGCGGAGACGTAACCGTTAAAATGACGGGTTCAATAGAAGAAGCCAATCCATTTAAGGCCGTAGAAATAATAAACGCTATAGGAAGAGGGTTTTCTCCTGAAAGGGCCTTTAGATTATTGGAAGACGGACAAACGCTCTTAATTATAGATCTAAGGGAGTACGTCGGTAAATCGAAGAATTCCCTAATTAGAATAAAGGGAAGAATTATAGGATTTAAGGGAAAGGCTAGAAGAGTTATCGAAGAGCTAACCGGAGCTTACATATCAGTCTATGGCCATACCGTCGCTATAATTGGAGATGTGGAACAGGTAAGACTAGCTGAAGAGGCCGTTAGAATGTTGGCGTCTGGAAGCAGCCATAAGACCGTTTATTCTATGTTACAAAGGGAAAGAACGAAGAAGAAGTTGGAAAGGTTGAAATTATGGGAGGATACATCTCTTGAGGAAAAAGGTTATATTTGAAGAAATATCTCCTAGCGAATTCTTCTATAGAAATAGAGATTTAGCTGGATTTACCAATCCGGCTAGAGCTTTATACTCATCCATAAGGGAATTAGTAGAGAATAGCTTAGATGCATGTGATATAGCGAAAATCCACCCTAAAATTTACGTTAGGCTTTTGACCGCGAATGGCGAAGACGTTACCGATAAACCTCAGGAATATATGATTACAGTAAGGGATAATGGGATCGGAATAGAAGGGGAGAGGATACCTTTTGCGTTAGGGAAGGTGTTCTACGGTTCTAAATTCAAGCTTAGGCAATCCAGAGGAATGTTTGGTATGGGAGGAACGATGAGTATACTTTACGGTCAAATAACGACTCATAAACCGGTAAAAATTGTAAGTTCGGTAGATGGAAAGGCAAAATACACTTATGAAATATTGATAGATATAGAGAAAAATCGCCCCATCATCTTAAATTTTAAGAAGGAGGATGCAAAAGGATGGAGGGGAACAAGCATAACCCTGTATTTGTTAGGAGATTACTACAGATCGTCTGGAAAAATAATCGAATACTTTAGAAAAACGGCTATAGTTACGCCATACGCAGATATAGTCTTCATCGATCCGTACGGAAGGATACTTGCGTTTAGAAAAGCAACGGATGAAATACCGGAGCCTCCTAAAGAAGTAGATCCTCATCCAAAAGGCGTAGATGTAGAGAGTTTGAGGAGGATGATAAGAGCGTGGAAGGGAGGTAATTTAGTTAAGTTCTTAGAAAAGAACTTTCATAGAGTGGGGAGAAAGACCGCTTTATCATTTTTAGAGTATGCCGGCATAGATCCTTCAAAGGATCCTAAAGAGTTATCGAATGAGGAAATAGTACATTTATCTAAAGCTCTACAGTCCTATGATGGCTTTCTACCTCCGGACGCTAAATGCCTTTCTCCTTTAGGGGAGAACATACTAACTACGGGGATAATTAAAGAACTTAAACCTGAATTTTACGCAATTGCTATTAGAGGACCTTCGGCGTACGGCGGTTTTCCGTTTATTGTTGAAATAGGATTAGCTTACGGAGGGGGCGTGGAAAGAGGGCTAAAGCTCTACAGATTTGCAAATCGCATCCCCTTACTATATGATGAAGGTAGCGATGTCTCTTGGAAGATATTAAACGAAGGTATAGATTGGAAGCACTATAAGGTGTCATTAGACGATCCTCTTACGATCATCGTTCATATCTGTTCGACCAAAATTCCATACAAAACCGTGGGAAAGGAATACATAGCCGATAGACCTGAAATTGAAAGAGAAATAAGAAATGGCATAAAAGAGGTCCTTAGAAAGCTATCGGCTTATCTTTCAAGAAAAGGAAACATGGAAATGGCTAAAAGGAAGCGGAATATCTACGCTAGGTACTTGCCATTAATAGCAAAATTTGCTACAGAGCTTGCTGGAAAGAGAAAGGAGCCCGATATATCCGCGCTATTAGGTGGTTGAAATGAAGAAAATGGGAGTAGCGGAGGAACGTAAAGCCGAAGTTTTGAGGAAGTTAAAGGAGCTGGGGGAATCCATATATTACGCGCTTCAAAATAGGAAATTTCCTGAGATATACCTTCCGAGCAGATCGGTTAAGAACATAATGTACGATCGAGAGCTACAACAATACGTACTAGGACCTGCGAAAGTACGCCGATCCTCCCATAATATAAAGCAAATTAGAACTTTTACTCAATTAATCTGGCTCGCTTTTTTTGTTAAGCGATTAATAAAGGAGAGGAAAACCTCTACGCTAAGGGATATCTTTTATTCCGCTCAAGCCTTTAACATCGATTTTAAAGATCAGGATGAATCCGATAAGATAATTACCGATCTAGAATCCGCCTTAATGAAGGCTAGGGAAGACTTCAACGTCTTCCCAGAAGAAAGAAGCGCGATATTTGGAGAGCTAATAATCGAGTACACGGTACCTGGTTACGAGGGGAAGAGGTTAGATTTAACCTCGCATCCAGATGGAGTGATGATAGGTCCGGCGTTAACCACCGCTGAATTTATAGATACAAATGCTGAAATGGTCATAGCTATAGAAAAGGGAGGTTTATTCACGAGGTTTATTGAGGAAAAGGTTCATAAGAGGTTTAAAGCGATCCTAGTGAATACCGCTGGTCAACCTCCTAGAAGCACGAGGTACCTTCTAAGAAGGCTAAATCAAGAATTAGGACTACCCGTGTACATATTTACGGATGCCGATCCTTGGGGAATGCATATAGCTATGGTTATCATATCTGGATCGGCCAACGCAGCTCACTTAAGGGATTTAACGACCCCAGATGCTAAGTGGGCCGGAGTTTGGGCGTCCGATATAAACAAGTACAGGCTTCCTCACGACAAGCTTACGGACATAGATATTAAGAGACTATACGAGCTTAAAATGGATCCGAGATATAACAGTAAGCTTTGGAGAGACGAAATTGAGATCTTCTTAAGACATAAGAAGAAGGCGGAACAGGAAGCCTTCGCTAGATACGGATTATCCTATATAGTGGATAGGTATCTTCCGGAGAAATTAGAAATAGTTAAAAGCCTATAGTGAAGAACGGGAAATTATGCCCAGTCGCCCGATCGTCCTCTTAATTAGAATAGCCTCAATTGCTACGGTTATTTTGGGCGTCCTAATGTTATATCTCGTCAATACCGCAAACCCTCCTATGCATCCAGTGATATCCGGCTCTCTCAATATACTCTCCACGCTTTTGATAGTTGTAGGTCTGTTCGTATTAATAGCGAAGATAAGAGATTAACCGTCATATTTATATGAAAGTTCTTATCAAAGTAAAAACGCGCCGCCGTAGCTCAGCGTGGTAGAGCAGCTGACCTCTAAAGGAGGGCTGATGCTGTTAATTCACGCAGAGACCAGTTGGTCGCCCGTTCGAGTCGGGCCGGCGGCGCCACTACTTTCCCAAAGCGTTTTTATAGAGATTTTTTAAGTCTAACATTTTTAGTATGTTGGAGCGGGAAAAATG
>CAYQTV010000050.1:0-6908 GCA_964420525.1 uncultured Nitrososphaerales archaeon
TCTTGACTTTTTTTAGTCTCCCACTCATTCATTTGAGCCTCCGTAACAAACGTACTCTTGTACTCATTATATATAACAATAAAAGCCATCATGGAAATGCCCATTAACATTACGAGGAATATAAGGGCAATAATGCTAGCAACTCCTCTTCTCATCTTTATCCCACCAACTCCGTATAACTTGTCCTAAAGCCTCTTTTCGAAACTAAAGTAAATATGTAAATTTCTCCAGATGTAAAGGTATAATCTGTAACGTTTCTAATTAATATGTAACCGGCATCTCCTGGATCTAAGGATATAGGAGAAACGGTAATTAATGTGATATTGCTATCCGATTCTCTTTCAATGTAAACCGTATCTATCGTACAATCGGTAAACCCCACATTTCTCACGAATATATAAGCTCCGGTCGAATTTATCTGAACGTGCTCGATTACGGGCCTCTCCTTTAAGGTTTCTCTCGTAATGTAAGCTTGCTGCTCAATTCCCTGCCTCAACGTAGTTATATATTGATTGCCCCACGATAGTACGGTAATGCCTAAGCTAACAACTATCACTAGCATAAGTAAAGTTGCGATGGTTTCGCTAATCCCTCTTCTCATTCATCCCTAATAACCCGTGTAAGTTAATTAAACCTTTCGAATCAACGCCATTCCTCCAAATATCTTACTTGTTCCTCAGTTAGCCTTTCTAATTTCACGTGATTTAATTCTAAAAACTTCGTCACGACCTTCCTATCTAGATCCTCCGGCACGGGATAGATGTCTGGGCTTAAATTCCTATGTTCAGCTAAGTACAGTACGCTCGTGAACTGTAAAGAAAAGCTCAAATCCATTATCTCGATTGGATGACCGTCTGCTGCCGCGATATTTACAAGCCTTCCTTGTGCAAGCAAGAATAACCTCTTGCCATTTCTCATTCTAAACTCTAAGACATTAGGCCTCACCTCTTCATAACTCACCGCTTCCTCTCTAAGCCCTCTTACATCTACTTCTACGTCAAAGTGACCGGCATTGCATAGGATAGCTCCATCCTTCATTTTCTCGAAATGTTTCTTAGTTATTACCTTGATGTTTCCGGTACACGTAATGAAGATATCGCCGTATTCCGATGCCTCGTTCATATCCGTAACCTTGTATCCGTCGAAGTAGGCCTCTAACGCTCTAAATGGATCTACCTCTACGATCGTTACCCTAGCTCCCATCCCCCTAGCTCTCAAAGCAACTCCTTTTCCAACCCATCCATATCCAATTACGACGACCTCTTTTCCTCCTAACATGATATTCGTCGATCTCATTATTCCGTCAATTACGCTCTGCCCGCTTCCAAACCTGTTATCGAACTGATACTTCCCTTTCGCATCGTTTACAGCTATAACCGGAAACAAAAGCTTACCTTCCCTTTTTAAGGCCTTAATCCTCCTTATCCCCGTCGTCGTCTCCTCCGTAGCTCCAATTGCTCTATAGCCTCTCTTATGAGCCTCAACTATTAGATCTGCCCCATCATCGACGATTATATCGGGGGAATCATCCAGCACCCTCCTAATATTGTCGAAATATTCCTCTTCGGTCTCCCCCCTCCAAGCGTAGACATGAGATACTTTCTTAGCTAATGCGGCCGCTACGTCATCTTGGGTAGTTAACGGATTGCTGCTCGTTATACTAACTTCAGCTCCTAAATTCTGGATAAATGTAGCTAATATAGCCGTCTTAGCTTCGAGATGTAAAGCCATTCCTACTTTCAAGCCTTTTAGAGGCTTTTCATTTTTGACCTCATCAAATAAACTCCTTAAAACTCTCATCCTATTGTAAGCCCAAGATAGCTTCCTCTCTCCAGAGGGAGCCAACGTTATATCTCTTACTCTATGCATACGATTTAGATGTAGAGAGATGATTTAAACCTTTATACCTAAAAATTTATAAAACACGGTTTTTAGCTAAAACGAACGCTAGTGACCTCTATGTCGGAGTTTGAGGAAGAGGAATGGGAGGAAGAGGAGTTCGAAGAGGACTGGGAAGAGGAGGAGTGGGAAGAGGAAGAATGGGAAGAGGAATTTTAAACCCCTTCTTTTTTATTAAATCTTTTAAAACCGTTATTCATTATAGGTTATTATGAACCGCTTAAGAACGCCGATCCTAATAGTCAACTTCAAGAACTACATGCAAGCTCAAGGTACTAGGGGGCTATCGCTAGCTAAAGAAATTGAAAAGGTAGCGAAGGAGTTGAGCGTGGAGATCGCTGTAGCGCCTCCTACACCTTTGCTTATGAAGGTAGCGGAGGAGGTAGACATACCGGTCTTAGCTCAACATGTAGATCCCGTTCCAGCTTCCAGCACTACCGGCTTCGTACCTCCTGAGTCGGTGAAGGAAGCAAGATGTGTAGGTAGCATCATAAACCATAGCGAACATAAAATTCCTCATGAAACGGTTAAAGAAGTAATTGAAGCAATGAAGGAAAATAACTTAGTAACCGTCGTATGTGCGGATTCGGAAAAGGAGGCTAAAGACTTAGCTAGTTTCTCCCCCGACTTCATCGCTATAGAGCCTCCAGAGCTTATCGGAACAGGCATTCCGGTTTCAAAGGCTAAGCCGGAGGTGGTGAGAAATGGCGTTCGAGTCGTTAAGGAGGTAAACTCAGAAATAGCTGTGCTCTGTGGAGCTGGTATAAGTAGCGGAGAAGATGTGAAGAAAGCATTGGAATTGGGTTCGGAAGGCGTCCTCGTTGCGAGCGCCATAGTTAAAGCTGAAAATCCTTACCTACTAACGAAGGAGATGTCTCTAAACTTAAAACTTTAATCATATCTAAATTTTATACGTTATTTACTCTTTATTGCTACAAAATCAAAAATTTATAAACATGGAACTTGGAATATTTAAATGGGAAAAATATGTCCTACAATCTCAACCCTTGGGAAATGGCTCTAAAGCAGCTTCGACAAACCGCCGATCTTCTAGAGCTTGAAGAAGACCTATACGAATTCCTCGCTATCCCTGAAAGAGAGCTACACGTATCCATACCCGTAAAAATGGACGATGGAAGCATTAAGGTCTTCCAAGGCTATAGAGTACAACATAATAATGCGAGAGGTCCGTTTAAGGGAGGTATAAGATATCATCCGAATGTTACGATAGATGAAGTAAGGGCTTTAGCTATGTGGATGACGTGGAAGACGGCGGTCGTAGATCTCCCGTTCGGAGGAGCTAAAGGAGGCATAGCCGTTAATCCTAAGGAGCTATCCGAAGGGGAGATAGAGAGGTTAACTAGAAGGTATACGTTCGCCATAGCTCCTATAATCGGGCCGTATGTCGATATTCCAGCGCCCGACGTATACACCGGTCCTCAACATATGGCTTGGATTCTAGATACCTACAGTCAGCTAGTTGGAAGGTTCGAACCCGCTATAGTAACTGGTAAGCCCGTTGAGCTGGGGGGAAGCCTAGGTAGAAAACAAGCGACGGGAAGGGGTACGGCAATTGCGGCGGTCGAGGCGGCTAAAGCTCTCAACATACCGATTAAGAACGCGACGGTCGCCGTACAGGGATACGGAAATGTGGGCTTCTACGCTGCTGCGGTGATAAACGAGCTATATGGAGCAAAGGTAGTAGCTGTAAGCGATTCAAGAGGAGGCATATACAATCCCGACGGTTTAAACCCTCAAAAGGTCTTAGAACACAAGAGGAAGACCGGCTCGGTAGTAGGCTTTCCTGGAGCTAGGGAAATAACTAATGAGGAGCTACTTACATTAAACGTCGACATCTTAATTCCTGCGGCTTTAGAAGGCGTTATAACCGAGAAAAACGCAAACGAGGTCAAGGCCAAGGTGGTAGCGGAAGGAGCTAACGGTCCAACCACGCCTGAGGCGGATAAGATACTTTTCGAGAAAGGAATACTAGTGGTTCCAGATATATTAGCTAATGCAGGAGGGGTGACCGTAAGCTATTTCGAATGGGTTCAGAACTTAATGAGGGTTCAATGGACGGAAGAGGAGGTAAACATGAAGTTACATGATAAGATAGTTAAAGCGTTTAACGAAGTGTACAAGGTACACAAGGAGAAGAACGTAGATATGAGGACGGCCGCTATGATGCTCGCCGTACAAAGGGTAGCGGACGCTGTAAGGAAGAGAGGTTTATGGCCGTAAAGTTAATTTGTATAATTTTCTAGCCTAAAGAGGTGATGTAACTTGCCGATCGATCCGGATTTTCAGAAAAATAGGCAGGTAGTTGAGGAACATCGGGGACACAAGGTCTGGGGACCGGTGGAGCCTCCTACCAAGCTAGGCATCCACGGTACCATCGTTGCCGTTGATTGGGATTTATGTAATGGGGACGCTATTTGCGTAGACGTATGTCCCGTAGACGTGTTTGAGATGGTAGATACCCCTGGACATCCAAAATCGGATAAGAAGTCCGATCCAGTTAAGGAGAACGAGTGCATCTTCTGCATGGCCTGCGAAGTACAGTGTCCCGAAGGGGCTATAAAGGTAACTCAGCCAGGATAGCTACTCGATCTTAATCTGCACCCTCTTCTTTTTCTTTCTCAACCTCACTTCTAATATTCCCGATCTAAACGTAGCTCTAACTTCGTTGGGGTCTACTAAAATAGGTAGCTCAATTCTCTTCCTGTAATGGTTGAATTCGACGTAACGATGATGAGCGCCCCATCTACTCCACCTAATCTTCCTCTTCGTTCTAGCCGTAATCTCTATCGAATCTTCGGTTACGTAAACCTCGATATCCTCCTTGGAAACTACGAAAGGTAAGTCGACCGATATTACGACTTCATCATCGGTCTCCCTTACATCTGTTAAGGGTTCTATGTATCTCTCTTTCTCATCTACGCTAGGTCCGAAGAATTCATCGAAGAAAGAGCCCCAACTCATACCCATCACCTATACATGGCCGGTATTTGTTGCTCGACGCCTTTTTTCATGCCAGCCATCATCGCATGTGTTTGCTTCATTAGATCCCTCACTTTCACCCTTATTTCATCGGCTTTTTCTAGCAAGGGCTTAACGTCTACGTCGAACTCCAATATTTTTGAGAGTACCCTAATTACGGAAGCCGCTGCGCCTGGATCTGGATACCGGGGGAAGGCCTGAGCAAGCAAAGCTACCCCCGGTACTCCGATATGCGACGCCTCATCTAATAAAACGGCGTAAAACCCAGCTATAAACCCCTCTTCTATTACTTCAATGTTTTGCCTTTTCAAGAACTCCTTCATCGATTCCATGTTAGCCACCCCGAATACTTTGGGGACTTCAATTTCCAACCTATCCTTATACGGATAACCGTTAATTGAAATTATCATCGAAATCCCCTTATCCCTAAACCATTCTACCGCCTCCTTCGCTAAAGGATATATCAAGTCCGGAGGTATAGCGAGCTCTGAGGTTAATACGATAAATTTTTCGTTGGAATAAATTCTAATTGGATTTTTAAGCTTCCCCTCATGTAATACTCTAATAGGCGGCATGAGATCCGTCTTAATGTAAGCTACTTCTCTCATCTTCAAGGCGTCTACTAAATACGAAGTAGCAATAACCCCTACAAGTCCAACGTCGGGCATTCCTTCCAACGCTACCAGCCCTTTCGCCTCGATTTTTTCCTTCTCAACGATTTCCACAAAGGTCAATCCCGAACTCTTTATGCCGTAAACCTCTTTTAACTTTTACCATTGTACAATTAAATTAATAGAAACATTTTAGACGGAAAGGCTACGTTACGAACTTTTCCAATGATTGCTTAACGCTAAATTTATTTTTAAGTAACGCTAACTACTAAAGGAGGTTCTATGGGCTTAACTATATTTGAAAAAATAATTAAGGAACATCTAGTTGAGGGAAGGTTAGAACCTGGAGAGGAAATCGGAATAAAGATAGATCAAACACTTGCTCAAGACGCTACGGGAACTATGGCTTTACTGGAGTTCGAGTCTATAGGTGTCCCGAAAGCTAAAACGGAAATTTCCGTTTGGTACGCAGATCATAAAACATTACAAACGGGGTTCGAGGATACGGACGATCATAGGTATATGCAGACGGCATGCGCTAAGTATGGCATATACTTCTCTAAACCTGGCAATGGTATATGTCATCAAGTACATTTGGAAAGGTTCGCAGCTCCGGGAAAAACTCTGTTGGGAGCGGATAGCCATACGACCACGGGAGGCGCGATGGGGATGGTCGCTATAGGAGCCGGTGGACTTGAAGTAGCTTTAGCAACTGCAGGAGAACCTTTCTACTTTAAAATGCCTAAGGTAGTTAAGGTGGAGCTGAAGGGGAGGTTAAAACCATGGGTTTCAGCTAAAGACATTATCCTCGAACTTTTGAGGAGGGTTGGTGTAAAAGGAGGGGTAGGAAAGGTGTACGAGTTCGTTGGAGATGGTGTAAAGACGTTAAACGTATACGAAAGAGCGACTATAGCGAATATGGTTTTGGAAACGGGGGCAACTACCGGGATATTTCCAAGCGATGAACAAACGCTTCGTTTTCTGAAGCTTCAAAAAAGGGAGGGCGTATGGAAGCCTATCGAGCCGGATCCGGATGCATCGTATGATGAAGAGATAGTTATCGATCTATCGGAAATTGAGCCCTTGATCGCTTTACCTCATAGTCCAGGAAACGTTAAACCGGTTAAAGAAGTAGAAGGTACTAAGGTAGATCAAGTCTGCATAGGGAGTTGCGTTAACAGCTCTTATAGGGATTTAATGATAGTCGCTTGGGTTCTTAAGAAACATAAGGTCGATCCTAATGTTAGCTTTGTAGTATCCCCTGGATCTAGACAAGTACTTGAATTAATTATAAGGAACGGAGCCCTAGCCGATATGGTTAGAGCTGGAGCTAGGATTTTAGAGCCTGCTTGTGGCCCATGTATTGGAATGGGACAAGCTCCTCCGTGGGGAGGCGTA
>CAYQTV010000051.1:0-6769 GCA_964420525.1 uncultured Nitrososphaerales archaeon
AACTAATACACCAGGTGCCGTACCTACGTAATTAGCTAAGGGCTTAGAACCCTTAGGCAACTTCGCCATCTTCCTTCTAGAGTCGGTTAAATCTGGGGAATCTATGACTCCCATCTTAAAGAGCTCCTCTAGTCTAGTTTTTATCATCTCAAGCGCTTCTTCACATTCCTCTAGCTCAACGTTTATAGCCAAGGCAACGCCTTCCAACGTTCTATCATCGTAGGTAGGACCTAGTCCCCCAGTCGTTATTATCAAATCGGGCTTTCTGCTAATGGCTTCCCTAATTGCGGATACGATTTCACTTAATACGTCCGGTACTATTACAGCCCTTCTTATCCATCCTCCTAAGGAATAGATCCTCCCTCCAAGCCATTGTAAATTAGTGTTTGCGATCTTTCCATTTAATAACTCGTTTCCAACGCTAATTACTTCAACCGTGAACATTGATAGTAATCTTAGTAAGGCGTTTAATAAGCTTAAGGGCAAACCTTATTGGCATCTTAAAGGGAAGGATGTAAAGATGTTCTACATATTCGTCCTAGGTACAGCTGGATCTGGTAAGAGCTTGTTTACATCGATGTTCAAACAATGGCTACAGGAAAAGGAATGGAACGTGATATCTATCAATCTAGATCCAGGTGCTGAATACTTACCTTATACACCGGAAATAGATGTGAGGACGATGATCGACATCCATGAATTAATGGATAGGTATGAGCTAGGTCCAAATGGAGCTCTAATCCTCGCTTCCGATCTAATATCTACGAAGCTTGGAGAGATCCAAGAGCAAGTAGAGGAGGAGAGGCCGGATTATATCATAGTAGATACTCCAGGACAAATGGAGCTCTTTGCTTATAGGAAAAGCGGTCCTTTCATAGTACACGGTCTTAGAGGAGAAGGTAAGGTAATAGTGTTTTTATCGGATCCATGGATGTTGAATACGCCCGAGAACTTCTTATCGGTAATGCTATTAGCATCTTCGGTTAGAATAAGATTCAAGCTTCCGTTTTTACATCTACTGAGCAAGATAGATGCCGCTAAGGAAGAAGCTAAAAAGGTCATGAAATGGTGCTATAATCCTCATTTAATAGAGGAAGAGCTAATGAAAATACCCGATGGAGAAAATTACCTAATGTACACCAGCCTTTACAGATATATGTTGAAGAAAGGGCTTATTTACAAGTTAATACCAATGTCTTCAGTTACTCGCTACGGCTTCCCGGACATATCAGCCGCTATATCGAACTTATTTAAAGGAGGAGAAGAGATGGCAGGATAGGCATCATCTTCTGCTTTTCCTTCTCTTAGAAAAGGAAAGCATATCCTCTAGTTCGTCAACGCTATATAGCATTACGCCATAGCTCCTAGCTCTTCTCTCAGCTCCTTCGCTAAATCCATTAGAGACCAAAATGGGCCTTATAATCATGCCAAGTTTCTCTTCTATTAAAAACCTAACAAACTCATCAAAATCCCTTTTAGCTTGGGTTACATCTCTTGGCGTCGCTTTCTCGGTATTTTTACATTGAACAACAAAGGCTATTCCTTTCCTATGGATTAGTAAGTCCACTATTCTATCTCCATATTTCTTCCTCTTTTCCACTCTCCACCCATATTTCTTAGCTAATAACTCGATCATATCTTCTAGCTCTTTTCCCTTCTCCGTAGAGCTCTTCTTTACCATTCTAACTCACTCTCATCTTCTGTAAGAGGAACAGAGCGGCGTTTAAAGCCCCGTATTCAGCAAGCTCAGGCTTATCCGCCCATGCTAATATGATGACATCTCCCTCTTTAGGAGAGGTCTTAGCCATTATTTCTCTTGCTATTTCCGGATAGGACTGGCTTACATTTTCGAGCTGAGGCATCCATAATTGTCCTTCAATGACGGTAAATAAGGAGGCTCCGGAAGCTCCTCCCATTATCGCTCTATCCCTCTCCTCTAACCCCTTTTTGACGTACTTAGCACCTCCTTTTACAACTACGGCGAAGTTATGCGGTTTTGCGTAATCTATATTCAATTCCGAGTATAAGCTAATTAAAGAGGAAATGGAGTCGTATATCTTTAATCCGTAGTCGGTAAGCTTACATCCCTTTCTATCACTAGTTACGAGCCTCATGTCTTTCATTTTAGATATTAAGGTCCTTACGACCCCTTCTCCTATTTTCAACTCCTTAGCCAACATCTTCCTCCCAACCTGTCTCTTATCGATTATTAGTATGGCCTTGAACAGATGGGTAGGGGTGAAAGAAGGAAGAGGACCCTTTGCCTCTCTTATCATTTCTATAAAGGTCATTACCATGATAAAGTTTATAAGCTATATATAAAGTCAACCTTTATATAGGATGGATAATCCATCCATAATGATGAACCAGAAAAGAAAGGTATCCACTCTCGCCTTATTGGTCGCTCTAGCGCTCGCTACGAACTACCTGATGTTTCCTCTCTGGAACGTTAAGCTTATGGATTTCTTAGTATTTACAGCGGGATATCTCCTAGGTCCTCTCTACGGAGCGTTAGCTGGAATTCTAGTATGGCTCGTGTACGGTACGCTAAACCCCTTAGGTTTTAACCTCTTCGTTCTCCTCATGGTTGCTCCCCTAGAAACCTTATACGGTATAGCAGGGGGTTTAATGAGAAAATGGAAGCTATCTGTATGGATGGCTTCTACGCTAGGGTTTATAGCAACCGCTGCTTACGACGTAGTAACGAATGGTGTAACAGGCCTTTTGTTTTACGGAGGAAGCTTCTTGTTAGGCTTACAAGTAGGAGCTCCCTTTGCTATAGTCCACGAAATCTCTAATTTACTAATCTTCTCCACCTTAATTCCCCTATTATATCCTAGGATTTCTACATCGCATATCGGAGAGGTGAGGGTTGTTGAACGCTAAGTACGGTATTACCATCGTTGTTTTACTCGCTATTTCATCAGTAAGTATCTGGTACTGTCTAAATCTATCAAATGAAGTTTTTAAGCTAAAGTCTCAAAACGAGGAGCTATTGGAGAAGATAAAGGCTTTACAACAAACTGTAGACGAGTTAAAGAGCGAAAATGAAAAGCTCACTAATTACTTAGATGAAGTAAGCGTTTCGATAAATCTACTAGTTGATTTTGGAAACGGCACTAAAAGGTGGTACAATAACACCTTATTGCCCGTAGGCTTCACCTTATTTAACGCTACATGTAAAATACTACAACCGGTTAAGTACACCGTATATTCCTTCGGTATCTTCGTTGATGAAATATTGGGAATAGAAAATAAAAAGCCATTTTACTGGCTTTGGTGGAAGTATGAAAACGGATGGAAAATGGGGGAAACGGGAGCGGATGCGGAAATTCTTAAGGACGGAGGAATATATGCGTGGGTTTACACGGATACCTCTAAACCGCCCTCTCCTCCTTAAAATAGCTTTCCATTCCTAATATCATCTAATAGGAGTCTATAATTGTAGCCCTCTTGAAGAGCTTTAGCGCTAGCCTCTAAAATGTTGTCGGACGTAGCGGTAGTAGCCCATCTCCTCTTCCCATCTCCAAACTCTATGAAAACTCTAACGTAAGAAGCCGTCCCCCTACCGCTATCTACTACCGTAACCTTATAGTTGAGGAGCTCGACCTCCTTTAAGGTTGGGAACTTCTTTAGGATGGCCTTTCTCAAAGCTTGATCGAGAGCATGAACAGGACCTACCCCATTTGCTTTAGCGTACGAGATCTCGCCAGCCGTTTTAACGATAACTTGTCCCTCCGATTCCAAGGTTTCCTGATCTTTTCTCGCGCTTGCCATCCAGTACAGAATCTCAAAGTAATTGGTCTTCACTCCTAGATTTTTAAACAAGATCATATGGATGGAGGCATCGGCGTTTTCCAAAGAGTATCCCTTAGCTTCTAGCTTCTTTATCTCCTCAAGGGTTTTCGTTACAGCCTCGCTTTGTTTCTCTAACTTAAGCCCTAGCTTTAAAGCTTCGTTTATAACAGCAGCTCTTCCCGCCAGCTCGGATACTAACAATTCTCTTTTATTTCCAACTAATGAAGGCTCTATGTGTTCGTACGCCCTCGCTATCTTCAATACGGCATCTACGTGAACCCCTCCCTTATGAGCGAAGGCTTTCTCTCCTACGTACGGTTGGTAAGGATCGGGCTTCCAGTTCAAAAGCTCGTAAACGTATCTAGATATTTGAGTTAGGTATTTCAAGCCCTCCTCTCTAGAACCCTTTAAAGCCCTTAACCCCATCTTTATTTCGAGAGCAGGTATTACCTGTATTAAATCGGCATTTCCACATCTCTCTCCTAATCCATTTATCGTTCCTTGTACGTGCTTAACCCCATTAACCACGGCTATTAGCGTATTTGCTACCGCTAGCCCCGAATCGTTATGAGCGTGGATACCTAAAGCAGTATCTACCTTTCCTTTAACGTCTCTTACTATCTTATCTACTTCATGAGTTAAGGTTCCTCCATTCGTATCCGCGAGGACGATAACTTTTGCTTTAGCTTCCTCGGCGGTCTTTAAAACTTTTAAAGCATAGTCTGGATCCTCTTTATACCCATCAAAGAAATGTTCGGCATCGAAGATTACCTCTAGACCATGAGATCTTAGAAAGTTAATGGTTTCGTAAATTAAATCTAAATTATCTTCTAGGGATATTTTTAGGACGTGAGTTACATGTAAAGTCCAAGCTTTCCCGAAAATAACAGCCGTCTTTACTTCAGAATCTAAAATGGAGTTTAAATTGGGATCCTTTTCGCTTGATATCCCCTTTCTCTTCGTAGAACCGAAAGCTACTACTTCAGAGTTCTTTAGCTCTAAGCTCTTAACAGCCTTAAAGTACTCGATATCTTTGGGATTTGAGCCCGGCCATCCTCCCTCAATATAACTTACTCCCAGTTCATCTAACTTCTGCGTTATGCTTAGCTTATCTTGTAGTGAAAAGGAAACTCCGCTAGTTTGAGCACCATCCCTAAGCGTAGTATCTAATATTTCCACATCTAGCTCGTTCTTATCCATCGGTTGTCTCTAAGTTTATAGGTAATCCGTTATTAAATCTTATTACTTAGCCTTAGAACACATCCTTCTCTCGCGGAACTCACCTGTTGAGCATACCTGAGGAGAAAGGACGACTTAGTCTTAGGTCTAATAGGTTTCCATACTTTCCTCCTCTCCCTCAATTCCTCCTCATCTACTACTAAATCTAACCTTCTTTCCTTAACGTTAATCCTTATCAGATCTCCATTTCTAACTAGGGCTATTGGACCTCCAACCGCCGCCTCTGGACATACATGTCCAACAGCAGGTCCCCTAGTTCCTCCGGAGAACCTTCCATCCGTAACTAAGGCTACGTACCTATCAAGCCCCATACCGACCACGGCGCTTGTAGGGCTTAACATCTCTCTCATCCCCGGTCCTCCTTTAGGTCCCTCATATCTAATTACAATAACGTCTCCCTTCTCTATACGTCCTCCTATAATAGCTTTATAGGCCTCCTCCTCGCTATCAAAAACCTTAGCATACCCTTCAAATACGTAGTCCTGATTTGGTAATGCCGCCGTTTTAATCACAGCCCCATCTGGGGCTAAGCTCCCCTTTAATACGACTATTCCTCCCTCGCTATGAACGGGATTATCGAAATCTCTTATAATCTCTTCATTCTTTATCGAAGCCTCCGATATTATCTCTCTAATGGTTTTTCCTGAGACCGTTAAGAGGTCTAAATGAATGAGGCCTTCTAATCTCTTCATTAAAGCTGGAACTCCTCCCGCATTATGTAGATCTTCAACCATATAAGGACCTCCCGGATAGATTGGCGCTAGATGTGGAACCCTTTGGCTAATTCTATCGAAATCTTCAAGCTCTAAATTAATACCCGCTTCTCTACTAATAGCTAGTAGGTGCAGTATAGTATTGGTTGATCCTCCTAAAGCCATATCTACGACTATAGCGTTCTCAAAAGCTTCAAAGGTCATAAACCTCCTAATGTTTAAGTTATTTTTCACAAGTTCAACTATCTTCAATCCAGCTTCATATGCAAGCTTTCTTTTCTCATCGCTAATCGCTAAAGATGTACTTGAGTATGGAAGGGAAAGTCCCATGGCTTCAACGAGTATAGCCATCGTGTTTGCCGTAAATAATCCACTACAAGACCCGGGACCTGGACATGCCCTCTTTTCAATTTCCGAAAGCTCGTCATAGCCAATCTGTCCTTTACTATACCTCCCTACGGCCTCAAATACATGAATAACTCCTATCTTTTCTCCCCTGTAAAATCCGGCTTTCATAGGACCTCCGGTAACTACCAAGGAGGGAAGATCGAGTCTGGCCGCAGCCATTAACATACCTGGCGTGATCTTATCACAGTTAGTTAGCAGAACTAAACCATCAAACCCATGTGCTTTAGCCATAATTTCTATCGAATCGGCGATAACTTCCCTAGATGGAAGGGAATATTTCATTCCTTCGTGTCCCATAGCTATTCCGTCACAAACCGCTATGGTATTGAATTCGAAGGGAACTCCTCCTGCATCTCTAATACCTCTCTTAACATAAGCGACTAAATCGTTTAAATGAACATGTCCCGGCACTACCTCCGTGAAGCTATTCGCTATTCCTATAAAGGGTTTATCGAAATCATCATCTCTAATTCCGGTAGCTCTTAAGAGAGATCTATGAGGAGCTCTATTAATTCCCTTCTTTATCTCCTCACTTACCATACTCTACGTGAGACGATCTAGAACTATAAGCCTTTCTACTAAAGTTACGAGATTTAGTAAAAAGGCGAGAT
>CAYQTV010000052.1:0-6728 GCA_964420525.1 uncultured Nitrososphaerales archaeon
ACGCAGCTTGTAAGGAAAGGATCTCCGATAATTTATGGTGCTTCATCTACTGTTACCGATCTTAGGGAAGTGGTACCTTCTTTCGGCTCTGTAGAGACGGCTTTGATAAATATCGCCGGAAGGCAGCTAGCCGAATACTATAAGATTCCTTGTTTCATGGTCGGAGGCTGGGTCGATTCAAAAACACCAGACCTTCAAACAGGATTAGAGAAGGCATTATCTATGTTTTTAGCTTATGCTTCAATGCCTCACCTAATTTACGGAGCAGGACTTTTAGCTGGAGGTGAAATTTTCAGTAAGGAGCAGTTAGTTATTGATAATGAGATTATAAGCATCATTAAGAGATTTTATGAAGGGTTCCAAGTCACCGATGAAACAATAGCTACAGACGTAATTAAAAAAGTAGGTCCTGGAGGTGATTACATTAAAGAACCGCATACCTTCAAATTCATGAAAGAAGTCCTAGTTCCTAAACTAGTAGACAGAAAGGGGTTGAAATCTTGGGAAAAAGCAGGAAAGCCATCCGTCCTATCTAGAGCACATGATGAAGTTAAAAAGATACTATCACAACATCAAATTAAACGGTTAGAAAAAGGTATTGAGGAAGAAATAAGAAAAATTCTACTAGCCTAACTTTCTACCGCACGCATCTCCTCCACTACTTTATATATCCTTACATTTCTCTTAACTAGCTCTCTAATCATAGAATGTGGGTCAACACATAACTCTGGTGGTTTTACTCCTTTAACTTGAATTTGGCCATTTCCAATCATTTGAGCGGCTATTGATGCAGGAACACCAGTGATATATGCCGATGAACCGGCGTTCCATTCAGGTTTAGGATCATTTATAACATCATATATTATACGAGTTTCTACGTCTCCTCTTTTCCCTACTACGAGCACTCTCATTGGATGAATTTCACTTTTCTCTTCTACTTTGACTGGTGGTAACGATCTAAGTACTCCTTCTAAAAACCTCCTGGGAGGAAGTTTAACTCCATTTACTTCAATAGGTTTTTCATCTGTGAGACCGAATTCCTTTAATATCTTTAGCTTGTTTACGGCTTCTTGGGAAAATATTACTTTGAAGACGACTTCTCTCACGCCCTTTCCTATAGTTTTAGGAAGAGTTGCGTGTTCTGAATGTATTATAGTGTATGCGTAAACCCTTCCTATATTTTCTTCTGGAAATTCGATAGATTCTTCTTCACTAAATGGTTCAACTTCAATATACTTTCCATCTCTAAATATCACAGCCTTCTTCGTTAATTCGTCCAAGAGTGAGTAAGCTGAATATGCGAGCTTGAACCTCGTGGGCTTCAAAATCTTAGTTCCTGAGTATAGTCGAACTTTATCTACTGAATCTAATTCATCAGCGGCTAGTTTAGCGAAAATATTCGTTAATCCAGGAGCTACTCCCATACATATTAAGGCTAATACTCCTCTTTTCTCAGCTTCTTCATCGTATTTTAATTGTTCAAGAGCATAATAATACATACCTCCAAGATCAATGTAATTTGTACCTGTAGTTATTGCTGCTTTCATTACATTGAGGTTATATATGTGGCTTGTAGCGTTTATGACTACATCATACTTGCCTTCTTTTAAAGCTTGCAGGACGTTCTCATAGTTTGAAACGTCAACTTTCAATACTTTTCCCTTTATTTCTTTAGAAAGAGTACGCGCTCTTTCTAAATCTATATCTGCAATGTCCACCTCTGCACTCGAAGTTTTACATAAATCCCTTATAATGACCGAGCCCACTATTCCACATCCTAAAACTAGAATTTTCATCTCTTTGCTAACTTTAACATCTGTAATTTAAAAAATTTATTTAAATATAAAGTCCCTCAATTATAGGAGATGAGTGAATTAGCTTTACTTTTGAGGGAGAGAACGTTAAAATATGGGAATCCCGGAGCGGTTTCGTCAAAGGATCTTTCGTCTTGGGCCAGAGGTTTAGATATACCGAAAAAAGGGAAAACTATGTTCTATGCAGGCTTTTACCCATTAACGGGATACATGAAATCACTGTTTGATATATCGCTGGAGAAAAGAGGGGTTATAGAGGGAAGTAAAAAGATAGGAAGGATCGCGGTAAAGCTTGGACTTGATAAGCTCTTTGGAAAAATAACCATTGATAAAAACTCTGTTGAAGAGTACAATAAATCGGTAGCTCGAGCAGCTTTATTGCTCAAAAAACTCGGGTTAGAAATAGGGTATATGTACGAAGACGAGCCTTGGTGTGGATTAGAACTACATACTTACGGTTTCTTCGATGATTTAATAAAGCTTGCTCGTAAAACATACGAGAAGTTTAAGGAAGCTGGTGTGAGGGAAATAATAACCCCTGACGTTCTCTCAGCTTACGCTTTAAGATTCGTTTATCCAGAATTAATAGACAATTACGACCTCAAAGTTGTACATATAGTCGAAATATTAAATGAGAAGTTAAGGGGGAAGAGCTTGGAACTTAAAGAGAAAAGAACCGTAACATTCCACGATCCATGTTATTTAGCCAGATACTTTAGGCTGGTTGAAGAGCCTAGAAGGATAATAGAGATGATTAAAAACGTAGAGCTAATAGAACCGGAGAACAATAAGTACAATACGGTGTGTGATGGCGGAGGGGGTTTAGAAGCCTCATATCCAAATATAGCTAGAGAAGTGGCGAAGATGAGAGCCAGAGAATTGAAAGATACAGGAGCGGAAATAATTGTAACACAATGTCCGATATGCGTGATGATGTTAAAAAGAGGGCTTAGGGATATAGGATGTTCTAATGTAAGAGTCATGGACCTACACGACTTAGTATACGAAGCCATGACTAGTGGGGAATGAGAGTTGAATGCCTTGATTGAAGAACTTAAGGACGTTCTCGGAGAAGAGAACGTCTTAACAGACAAAGTCGATCTTCTAACATACTCTAGAGATCGCTTCTCTTTACTAGCTCATTGCAGATTTCTTAAGCTAGCAGATGTAGTTGTTAGACCCGCAAATACTGAGGAGGTAGTTGAGGTAGTAAAGATAGCTAACAAGTATAAAGTTCCAGTAATACCTACAGGAGGTCGTACCAACTTTGTAGGAAGCGCTGCTCCCGTTAAAGGAGGGATAGTTATAGACTTATTGAGAATGGACAGAATTTTAGAGATAAGTAAAGAGGACTGGCTTGTTAGGACTCAGGCTGGTGTTGTATTAGAGAGGTTAGAAAAGGAGCTTAATAAACACGATTTAACTCTTGGACATGATATAGGAGGATCTCCTAGCGCTACTATTGGAGGTGCCATATCCACAGATGGAACTGGTTATATGGCAAATAAATACGATACGATTAGACACATGGTAATAGGGCTGGAAGTCGTAACACCTACGGCTGACGTTATTAAAATAAGAGACGTCCCTAAATCCGCGTCCGGCCTCAACATAAGGTATTTATTTGTCGGAGCTGAGGGGATGCTAGGTATAATAACCGAGGCGACGCTTAAGGTAAAGCCGAAACCCAAGTTCTTTGAAATAATTGTGTTTGCATTTAAAGACTTTCTTACAGCTTTTAGAGCTGCTGAATCTATTATAGATAGCGGAATAGTTCCTACAATATGCGTATCGAATGATGAAGTGAGATCCGAATCATTTAAAGATTACTTAAAGCCAAATCAAAAGGGAACGCTTATTTTAGGAATCGACGAGTTTTTCTATGAAGCGTTCGTATTTAAAAAAAGTAAGGTTATTGAGATATGCGAAAAAATGGGAGGGAAGAAGTTACCCGATGAAGCCGGAAGCACATGGTTTAAAAATAGACATGACGCGTATCCTCGAGCAAATTTAGTAAAGAATTATGATGTTATAGAGATGTCTATCCGTAGATCCAAAGTTCCAGAACTATACAGAAGATCGCTAGAGATAATTAAAAAGTATGGGATGGAAAATCCTGGAATGGGCTCATTTACAATAGAACCGTGCACATTTAGCGTAGATTTATATTATGATGAGAAAGATGAAAAAGATATTGAGAGATACATCAAGGTAGCTAAGGAGCTTATGAAAACGGCAATAGATTTAGGAGGCACTCCTACTCATTGTGTCGGTGTTGGTTTAAGGGGAAAGGATTTAGTCGAGTACGAGCATGGAGAGGCCTATAAGCTCATGAAGGATATTAAGAAACTTATTGATCCCAATAATATCATGAACCCGGGGAAGTGGTTGTAATGATGTCGAAAGGCGTTCTCGAAGATATGAGGGAGAGGGTATCTAAATACGCGGACATATGCAATAGATGCAGGTGTGGCTTTTGCAGGGAAGGATGCCCAACTTTCAAAATAAAGAAGATGGAAAGCTTCGGTCCAAGAGGGAGGATGTCGCTAGTTTGGGCTGCATTTAATAATATAATAGAATATACTGATAATTCGTTTATTGAGAAAATATTCTCTTGCGCTACATGTGCTCAATGTAAGGAAAGATGTCCTAATGATGTCGATGTTCCTCTCGTTATGGAGTACGTTAGGTACCTTATCTGGAAAGAAAAGAGGTGAATTTATGCGACGTCGAAAAAATTAAAAGGGGTTTATTCCTTTCTTCGTCCGAAGATTACGTACAATAGCAAGTAGATTGCACATGTGAAGGCGAACGCTGGCAACTGAGCTGTGCAATGTCTGAAGATCTCAAACGTTCCGAAGAATCCTGGGCCGTAAGTTACTGGGTTGTAGATACACCAGTAGAAAAGTATGCCTAAGATCATGGCTAGGATTGCTGGTATGTTAACACCTCCCCAGTACCAGTACTTCCCGGTCTTATAGTATACAGCTCTTATATCTATTCTACCCTTTCTGATAACAAAGTAATCCATTAGTAACACAGCAGCATATGCCATTGAAGCCGTTCCGACAATGCCTAAGAACGCTCCGTAATTGTAGAAGTACTGTGGCCAAGCCAGCGCAACTCCTGGTAGGGTAGTTAGTAAAGCCAAACTCCACTTCAGGTCAGGCTTAACTACTGTCTTTACTGGAATTCCTTGGTTATAGATCATTGGAACTCCTGAAGAAATGTTAGCGAATGCATAGAGTATTAAGATTATTGTACCGTAGGTAAGTCCACCTACCTTCAACATCCAATCGGTAGGATCGACGCTTTGAACCATTAGCGCCGTTAACGCAGCGAAAATAGCCGAAAGACCGAGTAAGTATGAGGTGCCCCAGAAAGGACCATGGAATCCAGCTCTTTCAGAAGTCGATAATCTTACGTTCTGTCCTAAGTAATATGCCCAAGCAAATCCAAGTCCTAAGTTCCACTCAAGAGCGTAAGCCGCGTCTAAAAGTAGATCGCCGGTAGAGTAAGCTGGAGTGGCAGTTACGATAGCGTGGACTCCGTGAATTTGGATTACGTTTGCTATTAGGAACAACAGTATACCTATCATTATTAAGGATGAAATCCTTACCAACCATCCTATAGCAATTGGACCTTTCCAAGCTATTAGAAAGGATATGATATAGCCGATGGTAACCCAGAAGAGAGGACCTCCGGACCATTCATCAAGCATCCAATGCGGCAGTGGAGCATGGGCTACTGTTAAGACCTTCATTATGGATAATGAGAATAGGTAGAATGGATAGCACACCCATCCTATGTTAATTAGTATGAAGAGGATGAAAATCACGATATTGCCTCTCCATCCAAACGTAGCCCTTGACAAAATGAATTGATCGACGCCATGTCTAGTATATATTGCACCGTAGAGAGAAAGGAAGAAGAGCGGTATAGCATTTCCAAGTAAGATCGTCGCAATTGCTGGAACAGCTTTCACCTGTAATCCTGTCCAACCTCCAATGAGGAAGGACCACGCTGCTGTAGAGTAAGCCATGTAGAACAATAAGGTCGTTGGAAGATCCCATATTCTCTCTTTTTTAAATACGGGTAGGATGCCGACCCTTACTTCGTGTTCAACAATCTTTTCTGCGCTCATCTTCTCAACCCCAGAATGCAAAGGAAACGAAGTAGAAGATTGCAGTTATTACAAGGGCTATTACCGCAATTAGAACATCGGACTTACTTAACTTCGGTGGTGCAAGTGTACCTTCTTCATTTAAGATCTTTTCCGCTTCCTCGACCCTTTTCTCGAGTTCTTTGTAAATTGTCTCCTTTAACCCTCCCTTACTTCTCATTATTTCTCTTTTTTAAGGATTTAATTAATAAAGCTTAATTAAAGTAAAAAAGGTATATAGATTAGGGAATCAGCGATGGTTGGTATGAGTGAAAGGTACGGAATTGGAATTGATACTGGCAGCGTGACAACAAAGGCGATCTTGCTCAATTTAGATACAACCGAAATCGCAGGTAAGGCGCTAACCCTTACAACTCACTACGATTACAAAATATGTGTTAATGAAGCCTTAGAAAAACTCATTAAACAAACTAACGTGGATAGAAAAGCCGTAAAACAAATTTCACTATCCACCACCTTAGCTACAAACGCTATATTAGAAGGTAAAAGTAGACCTGTTGGATGCATCATCATTGGATGGAAGCCGGAAAAGGAAATACCCGCGGAAGTTGTAAAGGTGGTTAAGGGAGGACATACGGTAGCGGGAGATGAAAAGGAACCTTTGGACGAGAATGCAATCGTTGAGGCCGTTAAGGAAATGGATAATCGAGTTGAAGCATACGCTATCTCTGCATATTTTAGCGTAAGGAATAATGAACATGAGTTGGGAGCAAAGGAAATAATCAAAAGCC
>CAYQTV010000053.1:0-6701 GCA_964420525.1 uncultured Nitrososphaerales archaeon
AGCTATAACTAAGCTCGGTTTTAGACGAGTTAAGATCAAGACGTCTATATCGCTCATCAATACGTGTTCGTCCCTCGCTACGGAGCCGAATAAGAAGACCTTGCTATCTTCGTCTAATTCCCTCATCCTCTCCTTCAGCTCCTTTAAGTATCGATCTAAGCTCTCGAACACCTCCTTCCTCCTCTTAGCCTCCTTAATCGCTAGATCTTTCGACAAACTCCTCGACCTCCTCTACGAACTTCTTAAGCCTTTCAACCTCTCCTCTTTCGAAATCCCTGGGAAAGTACCTAGCCGTGATGTACGCGTCTTCTAAGCTGGCGAACTCTAGAGATCTCTCGTCTTCGAACTTTTTAAATAGGTCTAGCTTTCCTAAGGACTCTCCCAGTAAGAGGAAGAGCCTTCTAACGGTATGGATTTTAGGGAACTCTAGCCCTTCTTCCAGTAGCTTAGCCTTTAGAAAGAGCTGTAGGGATTGTTCTAAGTTAAAGGCCGCTAAATCGAAATCGCCTCTCGAGAAATGGAAGTCCGCGGCATCTTTAAACTTTCTAGATCTCTCCAGTAGCTTTTCGATCTCCTTCCTTTTCACAATTTAAGTTACGGGTCTTGAATATTTAAGCTTAAGTTTTTGAGAAGATGAAATGATTTTTACAGGGCGTAAATTTGCCCCATTGCTTCGACTTTAAGCCTTCTACGTCGTAGTAGGAGCCGTTTTTAATCGTTATATCGTAGGGACGTGCTTAACTTAAGTGGAGGTGAGGATATGAGCGGAAGAAGCGCTCTCTGCTTGATCGCGCTTATGCTAATGGCCTTTTCCCCGCTTACGGCATGTTCGATAGAGAACGAGTTGACTTCCTTACCTAAATATTCATGTATCCTATCGGGACCCGTTTGGCTTCATTTCAGCGGATTGAATTTAGAAGTGAAGGCTCCGCTAGCTCAGCAATACGCTTATCAGAAGGATTTCGTTCCAATTAAGCCGACTACCTACTTCAGTAGAGATAAGCTAGTAACGGTAGATATTGGGGATAGGCCTCTGCAAAACAGCCCGTCTATAGCGGTTAACCCTAAAGATCCGGATAACGTGGTAATAGCTTGTCAAGACTACGACGTAAAGGGTTGCATAGTAGTCTATACGAGCTTTGATGGAGGAGTTACATGGAAGGGACCCATTCCTCTCCACATACTACCTCATGACGAACAGGGAAGCGATCCGGTCGTAGCGTTCGATAGGAGAGGAAACGTATACGTTGCATACATGTCGGTAGGAGTTAAGCCTATCGAGTTTAACGAAACGACCGTATATGCTTACTCGTCCGATATAGTCGTAGCCAAGTCTAGAGATGGAGGAGTTACCTGGTCCGAGCCCGTAATAGCGGCTAAGGGTAGGGGATATCTTGATCCGAATTTAGGATACGTGTTCTTATTCCTAGATAAGCCTTGGATAGCTATAGGCCCAGATCCGGAGAAGCCGTCTAGAGACGTGATATACGTTAGCTATACCGAGCTAGCCGAGATACACCCTCTCGAAGGATCTCCTTACCTGCTTACTACTATAAAGGTCGTAAGATCTACGGACGCTGGAAGGTCCTTCGAAGAACCCGTAACCGTAAGCCCTAGTAGGGAGAGCCCCGTTGAAATTAGCAATCCCGAACAAGCGGTTATAGTTCAGGGATCCTGCGTAGCTGTAGACAACAACGGAACGGTTTACGTAGCCTACTACGATTCTGGAGACGATGGATGGTTGAGCGGGACCTTCAACGTCATGATAGCTAGATCTGTAAACGGAGGAGTTAACTTCACCGAGCCTACTAAGATAGCTGAGGCTAGAGAGCTAGATTACGTCTTACAGCCGACTAGGTTTAGAGCGTGGTCATCGATGTTCCCGATGATCGCGGTTGGGCCTGAAGGGAACGTATACGCGGTCTTTGCGGTAAATCCAGAGGGGCCTGACGATTCCGATATCGTATTTACTAGGTCTACGGATGGAGGGAGGACCTGGTCTGAATTAATCGAGGTCAACGACGATAGAACTGAGAACGATCAGTTCTTCCCCTGCATAGCGGTAGATCCAAATGGAGTTATCCACGTAATCTTCGGAGATCGTAGAGACGATCCCTCTGATGTATGCTACAACGTATACTATACTAACTCGAGCGATGGAGGGAAGAGCTTTACGCCCAATCAAAGGGTCTCGGACGTTTCGTCAAATCCGCTCTTCGGTTTTTCCGAAGGAGCTTACCTCGGAGATTACTTCGGATTAGCGGTAAGCGAAAGGGACGTATACGTAGCTTGGACGGATTGTAGAGCTGGAAGCAGGTATTACGCGAATCAGGACGTAATGACGGCTAGGATAAGGGATTTCCCAAAACCTGAAATCGAAATCGTGCCTAGCGTATGTTCAATTGGAGATAGCGTTACGGTCCTAGGAGGCAACTTCTCCTACTTAAGAGATGTAAGCTTAGAGGTTGATGGAGTAAAGGTGGGAGAAGCTAAGACCGATAGGAATGGAAAGTTTAACGCTACCCTAATAGTTCCCGTTTTAAGCGAGGGAAGCCATACCATAAGAGCTATCGACGCCCTAGGATATTACGCGGATGTAGAGCTAAGGATAAGCTTCGGGTTTAATACGATAGGAAAGGAGATTGATATCGTAAAAGATGAGATTTCATTCGTAAATAGGACGTTAAGCTCGATTGGAGAGCAAGTTCAGGGCTTAAGAAAGGAGATCAAGGGCTACGTATCGGAAGCTGAAAAGGGAATTCTAGAGAAGGTGGATAAGAAAGCGGAGGAGCTGAGGAGCGAGCTCAATAAGGGAATAGGAGAGGTTAGAGGTGATGTGAGCGGACTTAAGGAGTATTTAAGTGGAAGGATTACGAGCTTAGAGGAAGAGGTAGAAAGGAGGATCGCCAGCGTATCCAACTATCTAATCGCTATCCTAGTCGTAACGATAGCGGCCTTAGCTATAGCCATCATAACGCTGATAAGAGTAGTACGTAGATAACCTTTAACCTACCTTAAAGGGGCTGGCTCGGTCGCTTGACAATTAGCTTAGAGCATGTACCGAGGAGTAGCTTATCGATAACGTAATTAGTTAACGAAATTTATTAATAACAAAATATGTAATAATTACAGAAGCAGATAGAAATGAATCTAATGCTTCGTATATACGGTCGCGTAATTTACGAGTTCGGATTGGCAGAGTTCAGGCTTAAGGATTTAGAAAAGCTACTGAGAGATATCCCAACAAAAACGCCTCTACCTCTTGTAGCCTATAGGATGTGCAAAGCCGGATTTTTCGAGAAAGTCGCGAGAGGGAGGTATAGAGCGGTTCATCCTCTAACGCTCGCCTTAAGCTGGGTTAATTTGAAGGGGATGAAGAGAATAAAGCAAAGGGACTACGTTCCTATAATAAGCTTAATCGTTTCGAGGCTTTTTGAGTGCTTAGGAAGGAGGTTGAAGTCCATAGTGCTTTACGGCTCAATTGCACGAGGTAAGGCCTTACCTGAGAGCGATATAGATCTACTTGTAGTAGCTGAAGGGTTGCCTAGCTCTTATTCCGAAAGAGTAAAGTGGTTAAGGAATATCTTGAGGGGGATCGAGGAGTTTAGGATCGAGCTATGGAGGAGCAAAGGCCTATATCCCCTAATCGATATAATAGCCTTAACTCCTGAGGAAGCGAAGGTAAGTCATCCAATTTACCTAGACATGGTAGAGGATGCTATTATCCTATTCGATCGAGGCGTTATTAAGGAGAAGCTAAGGGAAGTTAAGGAGAGGCTGAGAGCTCTCGGAGCTAGGAGGGTAGAAACGCCAAGCGGAGGCTGGTATTGGGAGCTTAAACCAGATATGGAGCTAGGAGAGGTTGTGGAAATTTGAGAACGGATAAGATGGCCGTGGATTTCATGAGGAGAGCGAGATCTAGGTACATCGATGCTCATAACGCCTTGAAGAGAGGAGATTATCCGGATGTAGTAAGGTATAGTCAAGAGTGCGTTGAGCTAAGCCTTAAGGCGTGCCTTAGGGCTGTAGGCGTAGAGTATCCTAAAGTTCACGATGTAGGGGATATCCTCGTCGTTAATAGGGATAAGTTTCCATCTTGGTTGAAATCAAAGCTAGATGAGATCGTAGAGATTTCTGCAGATCTAGCAGCTAAGAGATCTCCGGCTATGTACGGTATAGAGGTTGCTGGAAAGACGTCGAGCGAGCTATTTAGCTCCGAGGATGCCTTAGATGCCTTAAAGAAGGCGGAGCTCGTATATAGCTGTGCGAAGAAGTTCATCGAAGAGCTCTTTAAAGTAGAGCTTTAACGGGGAAACTAGGCTTTCTGAAGAGCAGGTGTATTTTTAGTCGGTAACGACCTTTTAACCGTGTAGTTCAATTGTAGATGACGTATATTATGCCCCGAAGGTCGTGAAGTGCTACGTTAATCTGGAGAATGAGGACTACGTTTTAGCTAACTCGCTTAATAGCTTATAGCATAGATCGTAAACCTCCGTAGCGAAGGAAAGGGCTTCGCTAGCGTCTTCGGCGGTGTAGAGCTGCTCCGGAGGAAGCCCCGTTTCCTCATCTCCGTACATACTGGGCTCCCTCTCCCTTCTAAGCTTCCTAGAGATAGAGGATATACGGGGTATTACACTTCTAAACCACTTGGGAAATCTATTGGCGTTCTGCCTCAACACGGGGCCTACGTCGTGCCATTTAGGAGGCTCTATTCCCACTAGCCTTAGAGATGCCTTGAGGGATAGCTCGACGGCTTCTTGGCATTGCCTCATAACATAAGGGAAGTTCCCGCTTCTCAAGGCCTCGCTTGCATGTCTAATCCCTTCTTCGGCCTGTTTCAGGTAAGATCTAGCCATCGCTACGTTATTCAATCTCTATTACCTCTCCAAATTCGTAATCCTCCTTAAGTATCCAGTACCACTTCTTTCCCAGCCTCACCTTCCTCGCTCCCAGCTCCTTTAGCTTGTTACGCAGCCTATCTAAAACCCTTTTGAAGAACTCCTCTTTATCGTACAGTATTACGGCATCTTCTACCATATCTAGGTATAGGGGGGATAGCTTAGAGGCCTCCTCCGGGGTTTTGAGTATCGGAGATAGGAAAACGTTGTATCCTCGACCCCTCAGCTTCTCAATATCCTCCTCTAACAGCTCCTGCCTCTTAAGCCTCCCCTTAGGCAAATCTCTAGCCACTATTAGCAGATCTAAATCGCTATCTCTTTTCGCCTCTCCTCTAGCGACCGAGCCGTAAACGACGAGGGATATCAGCTTATCTCCTAGCTTATCTTTCAAGGCCTTGAGTAGCTTACAGGTTAAGCGCATGTAGGGCTCGGGAAGGCTCGCTCGTTCTCGCTTCCCCATTTCTGGAAATCCTTAGAGAAGTGAAGTATATAAAGGGTTTTGAGATGTTCGAGGTATCGTTTGAGCTCAAAACCTTTAAATGAACACGAAACGATAAATATCGCGTATTGGTCGATAGCAGAGACGAAGTGGAGCTAATGAGGAAGAGGGCGATTGGCTTCCTCGAGGCCGCGAAATATTCGCTAAAGCGGGGAAATTACGATATAGCGGCTTTCAACGCGGAACAAGCCGCTCAGCTCTACTTGAAATCCCTCTTACTAGAGCTCATAGGGGATTTCCCTAAAACTCATTCCCTCATCTTCCTCCTTAGAGAGTTGAAGCGCTTAAAAGAAAGAGAAGTGGAAGGGTTTATAGCGAGGAATAAGAGAGGGCTTCACAATTTAGAGGATGCTTACTTAACTAGCAGGTACTTCTACAAGGAGTTCGATGAGGAAGATGGAAGGTACTTAATTTCCTTAGCTGAAGAGGTGATAAGCTTCTGTGAGAAGCTTAGATCTAGCGTGGGAAAGGAGTAAGATCCTTAGGGATTGGAAGAGGTGGGCCGTTAAGCTGGGAAAGGCGGCCGAGAAGGTCCTATCAGGAAATCTATTGGGAACGTATATCTTCGGAAGTGCCGTAAAAGATAGGCTAGTAGCCTCCTCCGATATCGACGTGCTTATCGTAGCTAGAGATCTCCCGAAATCCCTCATCAAGAGGTCGGAGGTGAAAGAAGAGGTGGTGAGGGAATCGGGCCTGCCCTTAATCCACCCATTTGAGATCCATTTAGTTAATGAAGAGGAGGCGAGGATATACTTTAGGCATATAGGGAGGGAGTTCGTAAAGGTCGAAGATCTCGAAGAACATGTCTCCGGCAATAAATAGCCTAGCTAACGTTGAGCATCTCCTCGCCTTTTTCAGAATCCTCATCTCAGGCGGGAAGCTCTCATATCCTACAGCCTCCAGTACCGTTTCTCTAGCCATTCCGAGGAGCTCGTCTACCGTATAAACTACAGGCTCTAGATCTACGGAAGCCCTAATCGCGCATCTTTTTTACGGAGATCCCTGCTTCCGACCTATGGATTTCGGGGACTCTAACTCTTCTTTTAATAGCTTAAAGAGCTGTAGAAAACGCTTTAAGTTAAATAGCGGTTAAATTTGTAAAATGAAAGCCTACAACGTCTTTAAGCTTTCAGATCTCTCGGTAGTTTTCAGTCCGCTGATTTAAAAGGTTAAGGACCTGATGGGATATTCGCCTTTTTAGCTATAGACGCGATCTCATCTACGTTCATTCCAGCTAGCTTTGAGGCCGTCCTCAAATCCCCTGTTTCAACTAAGAACTTCAAGGCCGCTTTAACTTTAGGTTC
>CAYQTV010000054.1:0-5937 GCA_964420525.1 uncultured Nitrososphaerales archaeon
AGGAAGCTCTGTACTGCTTGAGATGTGGAGCATGTATGTACGTATGTCCCGTATTTAGGCAGTACGGAGGGTATTGGGGAGGGGAGGTGTACGTAGGAGGAATAGGCGTAATATGGACCGCTATTACAGAAGGTCTGGAGAAGGCCTATATGCCTTCGTTCCTATGTCTACTAGATGGTGGGTGTACCGAGCAATGTCCAGTTAAGATTGATCAAAGCAAGATAATTAGAGCTATTAGAAGAAAGGGAAACGAGTTATTTAGGAAATAAATCCCTACTTATTTTTTAGTAGCTCAATGGTTTTAAAGAAGGCGGGCCAAAACGGATCTTGTTCCGGATACTCAAGCTTTCTCTCACTCCCATCTTCGACTAGTCTCATCCCTTCCTCTTTGGAAACCACCTCCCCTACGATCGCCGCTTCAATACCTGAATTCTTAAGCTTCAATACCAATTCATCCGCTTTATGAGGTCTAACTGTTATAATTAGGGTACCCTCACTTATAGCTTTGTAAGGATCTATATCGATGCCGGTGAAGTCGCTAAACGCTCTTATCACCTTTTTCACGTCTTCCCTAATAGGTATTTTTTCCTTGTAGATTATCATGCCTACGTTGCTAGCAGTAGCTACCTCATACAATCCACCCCAAAGGCCATACTCGGTCGCATCGTGCATAGCGGTAACTCCATCTTCCCTTATCCCGATGCTCGCTGCGACTAAGGCATCTTCTACGACCGATTGTAGCCAGAATATCTCTTGAGCCTTTAAAGCGAACTCCTTCCCGTACCTTTCTTCTAAAACTTGAGGGAACATAACTGAAAGTATACCGCTCGTTTCAATCGCTGGTCCTTTAGTAACTACCACCTTATCTCCAACTTTAGCCATAGCTGAAGTAACGTATCCGTTCTTATCCGCTATTGTGATAGCGGCTGCTCCTCCTAACATGGGATAGTTGCATCCTTCATATTTACCAGTGTGACCGCTTACAATGCTTATTCCTAATTTCTTACATTCATTGGAGAAAGCCCTCCATAGGGTAGCGAAATCCTCCTTTTTCATGCCTACTGGTAAATTGAGGTCCACCGCCATATACCTAGCTGGAACTCCGCTAGTTGCTACATCGCTTGCTAAGATATGAACGGCAAACCACGCAGATCTTTCCCATCCATACTCTGGAACTACGAATATGGGATCTGATTTCACAATTAAGACCCTATCGCCTAGATCTACAACGCCGAAATCAACTCCGTGAGTAGGCTTAACGATTACAGTTTCATCTTCAGCTCCTAGATTAGGGAATATAACCTCCTTGAATACGCTTGCTTTTAATTTACCTAGCTCTGGTAAGCTCATCTCCTCGCTATCCTTCGAAGGAGATATATAAAGCGTTTAATAAGTCGCTTATATAATTCCGCCTTCTACGAAATAGCCTTATAAATATGTACGTAAAATTTGCTACTGTGATAGTCTTCGGGCCCGTACCATCGAGAAGGTTAGGTAGATCTCTAGGGATAAACAACATCCCTCCTAAACACTGTTCCTATTCCTGTATCTACTGTCAAATAGGGAGGACTCTTAAACGTGAAGTGGAGAGGAGGAAGTTTTACGAAGTTAGTGAAATCGTTAAGGAAGTTGAAAATGTAGTTAAAAGCGGTTCTAAAATCGATTACATAACGTTCGTTCCAGATGGAGAGCCAACTTTAGATATTAACTTAGGACTCGAAATATCTGAAGTTAAGAAATTTGGAATAAAGGTCGCCGTTTTAACTAATGGATCCCTCCTATACTTAGAGGAAGTAAGGGAGGACTTAAAGAAAGCCGATCTAGTATCCGTTAAAGTAGATTCCTGGGATGAGAGGAGTTTTAAGCTGGTGAATAGGCCTCATAAATCCCTATCTTTTAAAAAGGTTCTCAGTGGAATTTACGAATTTTCAAGTGAATATAGGGGAGTTTTAATTACAGAAACCATGTTAATTAAAGGGATAAATGATAGTAGCTTTGATAAAGTTTCAAACATAATCCAAGAACTATCTCCTAAAAAAGCCTACATAGCCATACCCATTAGGCCTCCAGCTGAGAGCTGGGTTAAACCGGCTAGCGAAGAGAAGGTCTTAGAAGCTTACGAAGTTTTCAAAGATAAATTAGGGGAAGGTAGAGTAGAGCTCTTAATTGGATATGAAGGAGCTGATTTTGGATTAGGAAAGAGATCAATAGAAGATGAGCTATTATCCATAATCTCTGTACATCCTATGAGAATGGATTACGTTGAAGAGCTTGTAAGGAAGAGAGGAAGAGAACCTACATTAGTAGTAAATAACCTCTTATCGAAAGGAAAAATTGAGATTATCGATTACATGGGTAAGAGATTTCTAATTAAGAGGTTCGGATATCGTGGTAGTAGCGCTTAAGCTCACCCATCATGTTCGGTATATCTATATCCATTGGGCATACCTCTTTACATTTACCACAATTTAAACAGAACAAAGCTAAGGGCGCGGCTTTTTCAATTCCCTCCGTAATAGCGGTCCATATCACTCCCATAGGACCTCCATATACCTCTCCTCCCCACATATTTCCAGCGAGCTGCCAAATAGGGCACTCCAATTGACATCTTCCACATCTAACACAATGGAGCTGATCGGCGAAAATCCCTTCCTTCAGTACCTTGATCCTCCCTCCATCGTACAGGATAACGTGCAACTCTTTCGGCCCATGTACGCCATATAACCTTATAAATTCGATATCTGCAGTGCTGCTAGGTCCGGTTATAGCTGAAAGATAGGTTGGAGGATAGGTTCCGATATTGGCCGCTTGAACCATCGCTTGACATATAGCATCGATATAAGAGGGCATTATCTTCTCTACACCAGCTATAGCTACGTGGATATTCGGCAAATTCGTAACGTGTCTAATATTTCCCTCGTTCTCAACTAGTATTACGGCTCCAGAGTTAGCATCTACGCTATTCGCTCCAGAGATACCGACATGAGCCCTCATGAACTTCTCTCTTAAGAACCTCCTTACGAACTCAATTATCTCTCTTACTTCTTTAACGCCTCCGTTAAACCCTAATTCTCTTAATAGCTGAGCCGATCTCTCCTTAGTTATATGGATCGAAGGCACTATAGTATGCATCGGTTTACTTTTATCGAGCTGAACTAAGAGTTCTCCTAAATCCGTTTCCCATACCTCATTTCCCCTTTTAATTAAATGTTCACGAATCCTTAGCTCTTCAGTTACCATGGACTTAGCTTTAACTACGATCTTCCTACTTCCCACAATTTCATCTAGTATCTTGTATACCTCTTCTTTCGTTTTAGCAAAATAGGGAGTACCCTTAAACCTCTTAATGTTATCCATGGTTTTATCAATATAATACTCAATATTCTCTAAAACCTCATCTTTTGCTTTTTTAACTCTATTAGCTAAATCTTCAATGTGCGGGTTCCTTCTTAAAGTTCCTTTAATTAAAGGGGCGGAATTCAATATAGATCTATCTAGCCCAGCTTGTAAATCCTTGTTTTCTAAAGCCTTAAGTAAAACTTCAGCTATTTCCTTAGCCGACTTCATGTTAAACACCTTGCTATTATCTCAGAAAGATCGTGAATTTCAAGCTCTCCCTTGGCTGTCCTCTTTAAATTAACATAACATATAGGACAAGCTACTACTACTTTTTTCCCGTATTTTTTAAGTTCATTCGTCCTTCTTTCTGCTATCTTCTTAGCAAGTCTTGGAGATAACATCTCTATAGGACCTCCACAACAGTAAGTGAGTTCTCTAGAGTTTTCAGGCTCAATATATCTTACGCCTAAGGCGTCAATAACGGATCTTAGTTCATCAATTAAGTTTTCGTATCTAGCATAAATACATGAATCGTGTATTACGTAGGTTAAGTCTCTACATTTCCCCTCAAAATTGCTTCTCGCTAATATCTCAATATAACTTATAACATCAAAATCAATGGCTCCCAAAAATTTAGGATACAGATGTTTAAGCGCATATGTAGAATGAGGATCAATGGTTATTACCTTTTTAATACCTTTCTCCTTAAAGAGATTAACAACGAATCTTGCATGTTTTTCAAATTCATCCCTCATCCCTAAATCATGTAATAGAATTCCCGAGTAAGGCTCTTCTTCATATAAGTAACCGAAATCTATGTTGATCTTCCCTAAAGCCTTAGCTATAGCCTTAAGGATATCCTCTTGTCTTCTTATAACATCTTTAGATGGTTTCGCTACAATTTTAGTGAAATCGATAACCTTTCCTAAGGCCTTTCCTATCTTTATAGCTATTCCTACCCCTCTCCTTCCCTCTAGACCCTCTAGATAATTAACGGTAGATTCAACATACGGTATAAGTTGATAAAGTCCTCCTGTGTATAAGATAACCTCTTTATCTCTAGGTATTTTTAGTTCATTTGCCCATGAAGTTAATACTTTAGCTTCTATAGGAAGAGGAAACTTATACCTTCTTACGTTATCTATAAGCATATCTAAGAGTTCATCTATTGGTAGAGCCGTACCTTCTCACCTTATATGCTATTAAAGGCATTAATCTTAAACTTTTTTAGTAAAGAAGAAGTGGTAAGCTGCTAAGGTGATAGGATGTTAGTAGAAGAGTTAATTAATGAAGTAAGGGGGGATGCAAAAGGAAAGAAGATCGAAAAAGTAGTAGTAGGAATCAGCTATGTAGGAGTTGTAAATGAGTTGAAGGAAATGGGACTTGCTTTCGTATTTAGAGATCAATTAGGTTATCATTGCGAAGTAAGTGAATATGCTGGGGAAATGCCTAAGGAAGCTGAGAGGTTGCTGGATTTTGCTTTATCACCAAATCCTTTAGATTCCTCAATAGGTATAGCAACAATTAATTCATTCTGTAAACCTGAGAAATACGAAAAAGGAGATCTTCTAGATTTACTAGATATAAGGAGAGAAGACGTAATTGGAATGGTAGGGTATTTCGGTCCTTTCATCAAAAAGCTAAAAGATCGTGTAAAGGGAATTTACGTTTTTGAAAAAGGCGTTTTCGACCTTCCGTTCGTATATCCGGATTGGGCTGTAGAGCTTCTGCTACCTAGAGTAGACGTAGCTATCATAACCGGAACCTCCGTTATAAACAAAACCATAGATCATCTATTGGGATTGGCTTCTAATGCAAGATCTATAGCCGTAGTTGGACCAAGTACCCCCTTAATAACAAAACCGTTCTTTAAAAGAGGTGTAAGCATACTAAGCGGCGTTTTAGTTAGAGACGTAGATCTCGCGCTCAAAATTATAGTGGAAGGAGGAGGAACGATGAAACTTAATAGAGCTGTTGAAAAGGTCAATATAGTTAAAGATTAAAAGGATTTAAGGGCAGCTCTTCTTTAATAGGTAGAACGATATATTTGATGTTTGTTCGATCGAGTACCTCGGTAACCCTCTTATTAAAAGAGGAATTAGGATGAAAAGAATGTTTAAGCAAAGATATTTGCATTGCTAAGATAGGATACGTTAACAATAAGCCCACAGCTTAATTACTTTATTATCCCGAGCAAGAAATTTCGTTCATTGTAAATCAAGATTCATTTCTAAAAATTAGGTATAGCTGAGAGGCTTGTTAGAAGTTAATTAGTAGTAAAAACAAGTACGAATTCTTAGTAACTTATCCATTTGAAACTGGAGAATTCTTCTCGCAAAAAGAATTCTTTCAAAAGATCGGATTTAAGAAGCTAAATCATGAATTCTACTATCCTTTAAGGGAGTAAAAATGGCTTGCTTAACTAAATTTAGGTATGAACTTAAAGAGAAAGATAAGGGGAGGAGCTTTCGAACTCTTTAAGCCTGCGTGTGAATTCTCCTTTGCTTTCTCCGTTAAAATTAGGAAAATGATAACGGAGCTATCTAAAAGGTATGGGAAAGTTATCGAAGTGGAGTTGATAAACGTGTGGGAAAAATC
>CAYQTV010000054.1:5947-6602 GCA_964420525.1 uncultured Nitrososphaerales archaeon
AGATAAAAGATGTAACTATTTAGTAGTGAATTCTAAACCGATAATGGGCTTTTACGGAACTAATGAGTTTGTAAACGAGCTAAGAACGCTATTAAGCTTTAACCTCTTTTATTAATTCTATACTGAAATAATTCATAAATGCACATAAATGTATATATATGATCGTATATGTACGTGTGCGGTAAGATGACGAAGGAAAGTTCCAAAAGGGAACTCCCTCCTCCACCTCCTCCTGGACTTCTATCGACTTTAAAAGCTATAGGTCCAGGAATTATCTTAGCATCGCTTTCTATTGGAGCTGGGGAGTGGATATTCTTCCCAGCCATGATCGTTAAATACGGTCCATCATTAATGTGGATGGCCGCTGTTGGTTGCATTCTACAAGCGATTTTAGGAGTAGAATCTATGAAATACACCGTTTACTGCGGTCAACCTATACATGAAGCCTATATGAAGTTGGGAAAGCCTATCGCATGGGCTTGGGCATGGGCTCTAATGCTATTTATTCCCGTAATATGGCCTGGATGGGCCGCTGCCTCAGCTACCGCTATTACGGCCTTACAGTTAGGAAGGATGCCCGGTCCTGGAGATAGCAACTTGGTTTTAATGTGGGCAATCGTCTTACTCGTTGCAAGCTTAATCATCCTACATTTAG
>CAYQTV010000055.1:0-6438 GCA_964420525.1 uncultured Nitrososphaerales archaeon
TATCGTTCACTCCTTTAGCTAAGGTCACAACTAGGACTATGGATCTATGGTTTAGTTCCCTAGCGTTTTCTATAACCTTATCTTTAATAGGTACGAGGTCCTTTCTCCCTCTCAACTTCACATATACCTCTTCCCTTAAGCCATCGAATTGTAGGTAAAGGGTATCCATACCGGCATCTAATAGCCTTCTATAATATCCAGGTTCTTCGGCAAGCCTCAAACCGTTGGTATTTACTTCGACATGATCGAAGCCTAGTTTCTTAGCTTCTTTCACTAAATCTGGAAGATCGTTTCTTAAAGTTGGTTCTCCACCGCTAAATTGTAAAGCGTTAGCCTGCCATGGACTATTAGATCTCAATAACTTCATCATATCCACGATTTGTTGATAAGAAGGCTCGTACACATAGCTAACGGCTCCAGCGTAAGCGAAGCAAATTGGACAGGCCATATTACATCTATTCGTAACGTCAATTATTCCGAGGATGGTGTGCGTTTTATGTTGGGGACACAGACCACAATCGAAGGGGCATCCATTTACTACTTTAGTATGGGGATTTTCCAACCCATCTCCGAAATACCTTGCGATATTGTAGTTCCTCTCGACCCATTCATAATACTCAGCATCTCCCCAATAAACGTCCTCAAATTTACCATGTTCAGGGCATGTCTTTTCTAGATATACGACGTTGTCCTCTTCATATATTTTCATTGGAATTCTTTTCATACACAAGGGACATAGGCTAGTAGACCATTTCTCAAAGCCCTTCATTTTCAGCTCCAAATCACCACAGTAAGCAGTAAAGAGGCATATAATGATTTCTGTAGTTTTTATTTGTAATCTTAGTAAAAATATAGGACAAAGGAGTCCTTAGTAGTAGCAATTACGAGTTTCAAAAGAACCGATCTAACGACGATTTAAAGAGCTTCGATCTGTAATTCTCAGCTTCTCCTAACAGCTCTTTCATAGATTTGTACTTAATCTTGCTTATGGCTTCGTCAAAAGTTAACCATTCATATCCCTTGTGCTCCCAAGATACCTTTACATCTTTCGATTTCGTTTCTGCAAGAAAGTAAACTACGGTTTTATACACCTTTTGCCCATCCGGCCTAACGTAAAAGTACTCCACTTTCTTCTTAAATCCAGGATATATTTTAAGGTCGCTTAGGCCTGTTTCCTCCATCGCTTCTCTTCTAGCAGCCTCTAATACGTCCTCCCCTTCCTCTATGTTTCCTTTAGGAAGATCGAGCCTACCTCCCTCTCCTTTAAGAAAGAGATACTTCACAATACCATCCTCTCTCCTAAAGATGATAATACCCGCTGAACGTTCCCTAACTACCATTCAATAGAGGATATTCTTAATTGAGATTTAAGCTTATAGCGCTTAAACTAGTCCTATTTTCGCTTTGATTTTTTCTATCTCCGCTTCGATTTTCCTAAACCTTTCATCTAAGAAAGATCTCAGGTCTAACCTTAAGGCCTTTATTTCGTTTATTATACCATCTTGTCCCTTCGATATCTCGTCCTGCTTTCGAAGCATCATACCTTGTTTTCGGAGCATTTCATCTTGTTTTCTAAGCATCATATCCTGCCTCTTCAACATTTCATCTTGCCTCTCCAACATCTTATTTTGTCCCTCTAACATCTTGTTCTGCATTTCTAACATCGATCCTTGTTTCTCGGATATTTCTAAGCCTACGTTTACGAACTTACACATTTGCTCGAGTTGGAGAATATGAAGGAATTTCATTAAATCCATAACGGGACCTCTATATTCTTCTACCTTTACGCTTTCTACCTTAGCCAAAGATGGCCATTCATTTCTAACAGTATTTGAGAAAGAACTTACTTGTCTATCCTTCCCTTCAATGTAGCATATTACCGCTTGACGATTTCCGATTATCGTATTGAAGGCGGAGAAACCCTTTAAATCTAGCTCCGAAGCCTTCATCGTTAAAAATAACCTATATCCTATATCATGCACCTTATCTCCTATTATCGTTAGCTTAACTTTCAATTTTATAGAAGAACCAAATAACTACGTATTTAAGCCTTTTTGATGGCCGAATTGACATTCCAATAAAGTTTATAACGAAAAGAAGGTGATGAAGAACGTGTTACTCACTAACTGTACGTACGTAAACATTGGAGGGTTTAAAGTAAGATGCTTAATTAAGGGAGAAGGTAAGGATTTGGTTTTAATTCACGGATTAGGAGGATCGATAGAAAGCTGGAGATATAACATAGATTACCTATCATCTAAAGGCTTTAGAGTAGTAGTGCCAGATCTAATAGGTTTTGGATTATCCGAAAAACCTAGAATAAACTACACCTTAGATCTCTTCGTAGAACAGATAAGGGAGCTTATAGCCTCTTTAAATTTGAAAGAGGTTAACTTAATTGGCCATTCACTAGGAGGACTTATCTCCCTTAGTTTAACTCTAAAGCATCCCGAGGTTATAAATAAGCTCATTATAGAGAATTCAGCAGGTTTAGAAAGGAAGTCCAGGGAGATCATAGAGAAGTTTATGGGAGATTGGTGGACTAAGGATAGGTTAAGGAAGTTCTACGAGTACATCGGTCACGATCCAAGCAGGATAAGTGACGAGATATTGGAATTAAGGATGGAGATGTACGAGAAGGACGAAGCTAAGTACGCTTATAAATCTACGCTTAACATGTCCTTCAATTGTGAGGAGTTCAAGAAGGAATTGGAGAAAATCGATAAGCCAACTATGATAATATGGGGAGCTAAAGATCGATTAATCCCAGTTAAATACGCTTACGAATTTAATAAGCTGATAAAGAAATCCAAGCTTGTAGTTATCCAGAACGCTGGACATACCCCTCATGCCGAAGCCTATGAAACATATAATAAGTTAATTGACAAATTTTTAGGATGATCTCTTAGCAACTAATAATTGAAGAAGTATTAAGATTATAGCTATAATTGCTAAGATCCATATTATAGGCCATACATGTTCCCCAAACCCAACGATAATGGGTATGGGTCCGATTAAGAAAATTCCTCCTCCACTTACATGAGCTGGATAGATGATAACCGACGATGCTATTACAACAAAGCCTACGAAAATGAGAGCAATACCTACCAACAGAACTAAGAATGGAAGGTTTAGTAACGAAGTCCTCTGTTGGTCTTCCATCCTATCTGTTAACCTCCTACAGTTTATGCATAGACCAGAAGGAAGATCGAAGTCTAATTCGCAAACTAGAGCACCGCATCTTTGACATACGAACTTAGCTGGTCTTTCTCTACAAATATCGCATATCCTCATAACATCTTCTATAAGATCTAGGAGGTGGGACTTAAAGCTTTTTTGATCTCCGACGTTTTATTGAAAAATAGAAACGGTAATAAGCAATTATGAGGAAGAAGTTAAACGGTATGTGTTTGCTACTAATTTTATACAGAGTTTTAGAAGAGTTTCCTATCGTTGCTCTTCACAATAGATATGCGGAAAGAGGCACGTACGAGCATCCCCCTAGAAGGATTTCTTCTGAAGGTAAGCGCTTGGCTTTCTGTCCAATAGACGTTAAGAGCCGGGGCACGTGGATCGGTTTTAACGACTCAGGCTTGTTCGTAGCCGTTACCGATCAACACACGAAGATCGTTAAGGAGGCTAAGAGGAGCAGAGGGAAGTTAATTGTAGATCTCTTAACCAACTTTACGAGCACCGAGGAGGCTATTTCATATTTGAAGGAGGAGGTAGGTAGGGGGTATAAAAGGGCCAATTTTATAGTTCTAGATGGAGGTAAAGGGTATCATTTAATACACGATGAAAAGCTGATAATGAGAGAGCTAAGAAGTGGAGTTTACGTTATTACTAACTTCACTCCAATACCTGGGATGGAAATAAAGGACGGACAGAAGAGGATCTTTGAAGAGGCTCGAGTTAGAGAAAGAAGAGCCTACGAATTAGCTAATAACTTGAAGAAAGAGGATATAAATGACGTAGTAAGGGGGTTAATGTCGATTGCGAGCGATCACGAACACGGGTTAAGCGAGCTTTCGATATGTTATCACGGAAAGGGAGATAGGGTTATGAGCTCATCAACGATAATAGCGGTAGGCGATCGGTTAGAGAATTCTAAGATATTCTATTGTAGAGGGAATGCATGCAGGGGAGAATTTTTAGACTTCTCTCATATAGTTAGTTCTCAGGAGGAATTCGTGGTTAAGTCTGAGAAGTTGAAAGGTAGAAAAATCGCCCTATGCGTTACGGGAAGCGTTGCTGCTATCGAGGCCCCAAAGCTGGCAAGGGAGCTATTGAGAAATGGAGCGAAAGTTCGCTGTTTCATGACGAAACACGCAATCGATTACTGCATAAGTCCCAAGCTTATGGAGTGGGCGACGAAAAATGAAGTAATTGTAGAGCTATCGGGTAACACCGAGCATTTAATTGATTTCGATGCCGTACTGATCTATCCAGCTACTTTCAATACAATTAATAAGATAGCTCGAGGAATAGCCGATAACGCCGTAACTACCTTATGTGCTTCTATTCCAGCTGATAAGTTAATAATCGCTCCTGCTATGAACTTGAAGCTATACTCCAATGGAATTTTCCAAGAAAATATTTCCAAACTTAAACGTCTAGGAGCTGTGATCGTACCTCCTAGGATAAGTGAAGGAGCGGCCAAGGTAGCTTCGATAGACGAAGTTATCGATTATACGGTTAGGAATTTATCGTTGAGTAAGTTGAGGGAGAAAAGGGTTTTGATATTGACCGGCCCTACCCGTTACGACCTAGATCCAGTTAGGTATATAACGAATAAAGCGACCGGTAGAATAGGGTACTGGTTATCGAGAGAGGCCTTTCAAAGAGGATGCGATGTAACCGTTATCTACGGTCCTGGAGTAGTCGACTTACCGAGATACGTTAAACGAATCGATGTAATTACTACAGAGGATATGTTACAAGCTGCTCTATCGGAAATCAAGAAGGGAATTGATGTAGCGATATTCTCTGCGGCCGTACTAGATTTTAAACCTGAGAAGGTAGAGGAGGAAAAGGTAAAATCAGGAAGGGAGTGGGTTGTTAAATTGGTGCCTACTCCCAAGGTTATTAAAGCTGTGAGAGAGGCCCGTCCTGATCTCTTCATTGTAGCGTTTAAGCTTGAGTACGACGTGGATAAGGAGGAGTTGTTGAAAAGAGCGAAAGAGGAGCTAGATAGAGTGAAAGCGGATATTGTAGTAGCTAATGACTTATCGAAAATTAGGGGAGACGTTCAGGAGGCCCTAATTATAGATCGAGATGGGAGAGTAAACGAGCTTAAAGTAAGTAAGCGAAAGCTTGCAGAGGAAATCTTCAACGTTATCGAAAGGTATTTTTGATACGTGAAAGCTTCCCTAAGCGATCTCTGTACTAAAAATTTCTCAACTATTATGCTGTCAAAACGCTATTTGTTCTCTAACTCCTCTACACCTCCAATATTTTAAGAAGTTATATAAAGAATTCATAAAGACTTAGGAATAGTTAAAATTTTTTAATAACTAAATTTTGTTAAATCACAATACTTATATAAGCCGTTACGGGGAAGCTTATAGAAACGCTTTGAAAGACACTTCGAAGATGTGATCTTTTAAAGGGGAGGAAGTTGCGCTCGGTTCTCTGCTTAAGTAAAGAGCTTCAATACCGTAAAGTTAGCATACTAATACCGGTTTACAGAGAGTCGGAACTGTTAGAGAAAATCCTAAACCGTCTATTAAACGATCCGTACAACAATAAGGAAATATACGTAGTTATAGATGAACCTACGAAGAAAAGTCTCGATACCGTAAGGAGGTATAAGGGCTTAGTTAAGTTTATTCTCAACGGTAAGAGGAGGGGGAAGGTTCGAGCTTTATCTGAAACTTTAGAGGAATCAAACGGCGATATACTTCTATTCTTAGATAGCGACGTTCTCATTCCAAATAACTTACTTAAACGGATAGTAGAGGAGTTGGAAAATGCAGACATAGTTCAGCTTAAAGGGAGAACCGTTAAGAAATCCTTCTTATCGAGAATGATATCTTACGATGATATAGGTTTCAACGCCTTTTACTACATTTTCAGCAAATGGCTTAGGAAATGTCCAGGAGTTAGCGGGTGCGCTTTTGCGGTAAAGAGGAGGGTTTTCGAGGAGCTGGGAGGATTTAGGAGAGTAATTCAAGAGGACTTCGACTTCGGTGTTAGGGCTTTTTTGAAGAATAAGAAGTTTAAGTTTTTAAGCGATTTAGAGGTTTTGATTGAGCCTCCTTCCTCATTTAACAAATGGCTTAAACAGAGGAGGAGATGGAGTATTGGGACGGCCATCTGCATTAAGGAGTACTGGAAAGATTTGGCTGAGTTAGTTGTCAGAACCCCTCAGCTCATATTGCCTGCTTTATTTTTCATGTTCCCCGCTATATCCGTGCTTTTAATAGATATCTTCGTTCC